>JAOZQF010000094.1 GCA_029932345.1 Desulfuromusa sp.
GAATTTATGGCTCGGTTTTATCCACCCCGATCCTCAATCCGCCACAGAGTGCAATTCTTGGAATGCATGCTATTCAGGAACGGGCGGTGGTTGTGGCTGGTGAAATAGTGGTTCGTCCGATGATGAATATTGCCCTCAGTTATGACCACCGGATTATTGATGGTCAGCAGGCGGTCAGTTTTCTCAAGCAGATCAAGAGCTATATTGACAACCCGGAAACGCTACTACTGAAGATTTGATCTTAAAAGGAGAACCAATGTCCGATAAAATTTATGACCTGATAGTGATCGGTGCTGGCCCCGGTGGTTACGTTGCGGCGATCCGTGCAGCGCAACTGGGCTTTTCAGTGGTGGTGGTTGAAAAACGGGAAACGCTGGGGGGAGTCTGTCTGAACGAAGGGTGTATCCCCAGTAAGGCGCTGCTGGAATCGAGCGAGCATTTTTCCAGAATTAATCATGAATTTGCAGAGCATGGCATTGAAGTGAGCGGTGCCCGGCTGGATCTGCAGAAAATGATGGCGCGTAAAGATGCCATTGTTACTAAATTGACCGGTGGTGTCGCCGGATTATTTAAAAAAAATAAGATTGTTTCGATCACTGGCCAGGCGAAACTGTTGGCCGGAAGTGGTCCAACCCAAAAGATTGAAGTGACCGGTGCAGAGGGTTCTCAACAGCTGGTTGCCAAAACGATTCTGCTGGCAACCGGAAGTGACGCGATTGAACTTCCCCATCTCCTGTTCAATGGCCAAACGGTGATCAATGCCCGCGATGCTCTCAGCCTGACCGAAGTTCCCAAACGGTTACTGGTGGTCGGGGGCGGAGTGATTGGTCTGGAGTTAGGGTCGGTCTGGAGTCGATTGGGTGCCGAGGTCACTATTGTCGAGATGCTGCCGCAGATTATTCCCCAAGCCGATCCGCAAGTTGCCCAGACGCTGCAGCGCAGCCTGAAAAAACAGGGGCTGGAAATCCTGCTGAAAACCCGACTCGATAAAATTGAGACGACCGCGGATGGTATTCTGGCAACGTTGACCACTGCCAAAGGGGAACAACAGGTGACCTGTGACAAGGTTCTGGTTGCTACCGGGCGACGGGCGCAAACAGCCGGACTGGGACTTGAAGCGATCGGTTTACAGACAAATAAACAGGGACAACTGGACGTTGATGAAAACTACCAGACAACCGTTCCCGGAATCTATGCTATCGGTGATCTGATCCCCGGCCCGATGTTGGCTCATAAAGCCAGCGAAGAGGGGGTTGTTTTTGCTGAACGGTTGGCGGGACAGAAATCTGCGGTCAATTACCAGGTCATTCCAGGAGTGACCTACACCTGGCCTGAAGTTGCAACCGTCGGAAAAAATGAAGCCGAACTGAAAGCGGAGGAGATCCCCTACAAAGCTGGTAAGTTCTTCTTCGCTGCCAGTGGTCGTGCCCTCTGTACCGGCATGAGTGAAGGTTTTGTCAAGGTTCTGGCCGATCCGGAGAGTGGTCGCATCCACGGGATTCACATTGTTGGCCCCCAGGCGTCAGAACTGATTGCTGAGGCAACAACGGTGCTCTCTTTTGCCGGAAGTATCCATGATCTGGCAGTGACCTGTCATGCTCATCCAACCCTGGCAGAGGCTCTCAAGGAAGCTGCGCTGGCGGTGAATAAAGAGGCGATTCACGCCTGATTCTCGGGGTGTTGAATTCCTTGACAAATAGAGGGTGACAGATGACAATCACAGCCTGTTTTTGCCCCCTGAGATAGCAGTAGAAATGATCAATTCCGCTACTTTTTAATATCCAAATATCGAGGTTTATTTTGAAATCAATGAAAAAATTGTTTCTGTTACTGATTATTGTTGGTCTGGTTGCTGGTGGAATTTTTTATTTTCGTGATACCGCCCCTCCACAGCTGAGTTTAACCCCGGAGAGCGGCCCAATCTCAAAAAAAACCAAGCTTCTCCTCTCCCTCAATGATGGTGGAATGGGGATCAAGAATGTTCAAGTGACCGTTATTCAGGGGACAAATCGAACTCCACTGCTGAAACGTGACTTTCCACCACAAACCAATGTGGTCGATCTTGAGCTTGACCTTTCAGCTCTAAAACTGCAGCAAGCGGGATTGCAGATTGAGGTGAGTGCAACCGATCAGTCGATTTATCACTTGGGCAAAGGAAATACTTCACAACAACTCTTCACTTTAAATTATGATACCCGTGCCCCGATTATTTCTCTTTTGAGTAAAGCGCATAACTTTACCAAAGGGGGGAGTGGTCTGGTGCTCTTTGCCCTGAATGAAGAGGTTGAGTCGACCGGCGTTGTGTTCGGAGATTATTTTTTCCCGGCATATCAGCTGGAATCGGGAAACTACGCCTGCCTGTTGGCCTATCCTTACAATGTGAAAGAGAGTGACTTTATCCCTCGTATCATGGCTCGTGATCTGGCCGGGAATGAACGTCAACTGGGGATCTATTTCCGGGCAAAGAACAAGAAATTTCGCCAGCGTAAAATCAATATTTCGGATCAGTTTCTTGCCCAGAAAATTCCGGAGTTTGAAGATCTGGCCCCGGACGTCAGCGACCCCGTGGATATTTTTCTTTACGTCAATCAAACGGTTCGTCAGCAAAACCGGGATCAAATAGCCGAATTCAGTCGTAACACAGCAGCAGAACCCTTGTGGAACGGTCCTTTTCTCCGCCAGCCACAGGCTGCAAGCCTGGCCCGTTTTGCCGATTATCGAACCTATTACTATAAGGGCAAGGAGATTGATAAGCAGGTTCATCTGGGTCAGGATCTCGCTTCGGTTGTTCAGGCGGAGATTGTGGCAGGAAATTCCGGAGTTGTTGTCTGGGCCGAATATCTGGGCATCTATGGGCTCTGTGTTATCATTGACCACGGCCTGGGATTGCAGTCACTCTATGCCCACATGAGTCAACTTGATGTTGAACCTGGTGATGTCGTGACCCGTGGACAAATCCTTGGCCGTAGCGGGGCAACCGGTATGGCGGGAGGGGATCATCTCCATCTTGGCATTCTTGTTTCAGGGGTTCCGGTTCAGCCGATCGAATGGTGGGATGGTCACTGGTTACGTGACAACATTGACAGTAAATTAAAATCGAATTGATGGGTTGGTTATTGACCCCTCAATTGACCTTATTGTTGTAAGTTTTATTCTCTCTCACAGAAAAGAGGTTCATCAGATGAAGAAAGTGACTCTGCTCCTGCTGGTTGTTCTGGCAGTGTGTTGTTCCGCTAATGCTTTTGCAATCAGTGCAAAAAAAGAGATTAAGGCTGGATTTGTCTATGTTGGCCCGGTTGGTGATGCCGGTTATACTTATGCCCACGATCAGGGACGTCAGGAGATGGAAAAACTTCCCTACGTTGAACCATCAACTTTTATTGAATCGGTTCCTGAAGGGGCGGAATCTGCCCGGGTGATCAATGGTCTGGTTCGTAAAGGGCATAATCTGATTTTCACCACCAGTTTTGGTTATATGGATGCCACCATTGATGTCGCCAAACGGAATAAAGATATTGTATTCATGCATTGTTCCGGCTTCAAAACTGCGGAGAATGTCGGCACCTATTTTGGTCGGATGTATGAGCCACGCTATCTCTCCGGGATTGTCGCCGGGAAAATGACCAAGTCAAATATCATCGGTTACGTTGCTGCGTTCCCGATCCCCGAAGTTATCCGCGGAATCAACGCCTTTACTCTTGGCGTACGGAGTGTCAACCCGAAAGCTGAAGTCAAGGTTGTCTGGACCCAAACCTGGTTTGATCCAGGTGTCGAGCGTGACGCTGCTGACAGTTTGTTGGATGTCGGTGCAGATGTTCTCGCCATGCACCAGGATGCTCCGGCAACTATGCAGGCCGCAGAAGCTCGCGGCGCCTATGTCATTGGCTACAACTCCGATATGCGTATTTTTGCTCCCAACGCTTTCCTGACGGCTCCGATCTGGAACTGGGGCGCTCTCTACACCAAGATTGCTGAAGAGGTTCACAAGGGAACCTGGAAATCCGAGCAGATCTGGTGGGGAATGAAGGAAGATCTGGTTCGTCTGGCTGATCTCAGTGCAAAAGTTCCTGCCGATTTAAAAAAGCTGGTCAACAAAAAAGCAGCTGAGATCAAAGCGGGTACTTTCCACCCCTTTACCGGCCCGATCAAGGATCAGAGCGGTAAGGAAGTTGTTGCAGCCGGTCAAGTTCTGGATGATGGCGCTTTGCTGGGAATGAACTTTTTTGTCGAAGGCGTTCAGGGGACAATCTCCAAATAATTTAACCACTTATTTAAGGCACGCTGTAAGGCGTGCTTTTTTTTAATCTATGACTGATTTTTTACAAATCCAAAATATTCGTAAAACATTTCCCGGTGTCGTCGCTCTGGATGATGTCTCTTTCTCGGTTGTTCCGGGGGAGATTCATACTCTGCTGGGGGAAAATGGCGCGGGGAAGAGTACCCTGATGAATGTCCTCACAGGGCTCTATCACCCCGACCGGGGAGAGATCAGGATTGCCGGCAAGCCGGTGCACTTTACCAGTCCGCGCGATTCCCTGACCTGTGGTATCGGGATGGTTCATCAACATTTCATGCTGGTTCCAGCCCACTCGGTTTTTGAAAATATTCTGCTGGCTCTTGATAATGTTCCGAACTTCTTCAGCCGTAAAATCTACAAAGAAAAAATTCAGAAATTGATCGATGAATTTGACCTCGACCTTGATCTGGAGACTCCGGTCTGGAAACTCTCCATCGGGGCACAACAGTGGATCGAGCTGATCAAGTTACTGATGCGCGATTGTCAACTGTTGATATTGGATGAGCCAACTGCTGTCCTCACCCCTCAGGAAGCGGAACGGCTGTTTAATGTTTTACGGCAACTTAAAGAGCGGGGGAAAAGTATCATTTTTATCTCTCATAAAATGCGGGAGGTGATGGAGATTTCTGACCGGGTGACCATCCTCAAAAAAGGTCGAAGTCTTGAAACTTTGTCCCGCGGTGATTTTGATGAATCAAAACTCGCCTCATTGATGATCGGTAAAGATAAAATTCCCCAGTGGCAGAAAAGCTTGCAGATGTCTGATGAAATTGTGTTGGATATTCAGGGTCTATCGGTTCGCAATGACCGTGGTCTGGCCGATCTTGATGAGTTTAATCTCCGGTTGAAAAAAGGGGAAATCCTCGGTATCGCCGGGGTAGCAGGAAATGGGCAAAAAGCTTTGGCAGAAGTGCTGACCGGGCTCAAAAACACCAGCCAGGGGCGGATTATGGCCGGAGAGAAAGATATTACCAACAGCAATGCCAGGTATTCCTATATCGCCGGGATTGCCCATATCCCGGAAGATCGAAAGACTATCGGGATTGCCCCGGACATGAGTGTTGACGAAAATCTGATTATGAAAAGCTTTAAAAATGGCTTGTTCAGAAACTGGATTTTTCAGGATAAAAAAGCGATTCGGCGCAATGCAAAAGATAAAATTGAACAGTTTGCGATCAAAAGTGGTCCCGATGGAACCCCGGTCCGTTATCTGTCGGGCGGAAATATTCAAAAAGTCATTATTGCCAGAGAACTCTCTGAACACCCTGCGGTTCTGGTGGCTCTCTATCCAACCCGTGGCCTTGATATCGGCAGCGCTGGATATGTCCACAAAGTGATTGCTGATGGCGCTGATCGTGGCATGAGTACTATTTTAATTGCTGAAGATCTGGATGAATTACTTAAACTCAGTGACCGGATTGCGGTGATGTTTCGCGGTCGACTGGTTGGTTATGTCGATCCTCGGAACACCACCCGGGAAGAGATCGGGTTGATGATGAGTGGAGAAAAAGGGAACCTGTCGGACTTGCCATGAATCTACTACGAAATCGCCTGATCGGCTCATATTCCCAATCCTTTTCGACAAATAGCTTCGGCTATTCGTTCTCAAACGATCGAAAATCTGATCTCGACCAATCGATTTCTTGCGACGATTCGGCAAGCCCGACAGGCTTCCAGGGAGATAGCGCATGAAACTGGTCATGGAACGCCGTGAGATATCTTCACCTCTGCTCCGGTTCAGTGCCCCGATTGCCTCAATCGGCGTTGCACTGTTTGTCGCCGGGTTCCTCTTGCTGGCTAGTGGTGTCAGCCCTTTGGCCGCCTACAAAGAGATCCTTATTGAATCCCTTGGGTCCCTTTATGGTCTGTCTGAAACTCTGGTGAAAACAACTCCCCTGATATTTGCCGGATTGGGGGTCAGCCTGGCGTTTCGGATGCAGATCTGGAATATTGGTGCTGAAGGGCAGATCTATATGGGTGCCATGGGGGCAACCTGGGTCGCCCTTTTTTCCGGGATCCAGAACCACTGGGTAATGATGGTTGCAATGTTTTTTGCGGCATTCTTCTGTGGCGGTCTGTGGGCCGGGGTGGCCGGTATTTTACGGGCTCGTTGGCAGGTCAACGAAGTTATCGTCACTCTGTTGATGAATTATATTGCGATTCTCGCAGTCGACTATCTGATCTATGGTCCCTGGAAAGATCCCAAGGGGTTTAACTTTCCCTTAACCGCTCAATTCGGTGAAGCTGCCCGCTTTGCCGAATATTTTAACACCCGGTTTCACAGTGGATTTTTCCTCGCGATTTTCTGTGCGCTGCTCCTCTACCTGTTTATTGAACGAACCGTCTGGGGCTATGAGATAAAAGTGATCGGCAGTAACCCGAAAGCGGCTCGATATGCCGG
>JAOZQF010000013.1 GCA_029932345.1 Desulfuromusa sp.
CAGCCAGATAGGTGCCACCAAGAATCCCCAGGGGAATGCCGATCAGAACCGCAAAAAAAGTAATCAGCAGTTGGCCGATAAAGGCATGTTTCAGACCACCACCCGCCATCCCCGGAGGGGCCGCTTCGTTCAGAAACAGTCCCGGCGTGATGCAGGTAATACCATGTCTGAGCACATCGGCCAGAATAAAGATCAGCCAGAACAGACCCAGTGCAGCGGCAGCGCAGGCCAGGCTCAAAGCACAGGTATTAATAATTTTCCGCTTAGCGATTTCGGTCATCTTGTTCAGATTTTCCTTTTACGTGCCAGAAAGGTTTTGGCAATCGCCAGCAACAGAAAATTCATCGTTAATAGGATCAGAGCCAGATAAAACAGTGACGATAGATAGAGATCACTGTCGGCCTCGGTAAACTCATTGGCAAGGGTCACGGTAATGGTCGCCGAAGCATCGAACAGCGAGGTGGCAATAGCGTGTTTATTGCCCAGCACAAAGGCAACCGCCATGGTCTCACCTAACGCTCGCCCCATAGCAATAATGACACTGCCAAAGATCCCCGCTTTCGAATAGGGGATGATGACATCTTTGACCACCTCCCAGCGGGTCGCACCGATACCGTAGGCCGACTCTTTCAGTTGGACTGGGGTCAGGGCAAAGGTGTCACGGACAATACTGGCAATAAAGGGGGTGATCATAATACTGAGAATGATACTGGTGGTCAGGATATCGATCCCCAGAGGAACCCCGCTGAACAAATGGCCGATCAGTGGAATCGGCCCAAAGATTCTCTGTAATAACGGTTCAACGTATTCCCCCATCAGCGGGGCAAAAGTGAAAAGTCCCCACATGCCATAAATAATACTGGGGATGGCCGCCAGCAGTTCAATCGCAGTGCCGAAGATCGGCTTTAAAAACTTCGGGCAGAGCTCAGTGATAAAAATGGCGATACCGAGAGAGACCGGAATGGCCATAACCAAAGCCAGCAAAGTTGTGATCAGGGTGCCATACAGGGTGGTTGCCGCACCGAAAACTTCTCGAACCGGATCCCAGGCGGTACTGCTGATGAAACCGAAAAATCCGAAAGCATCAATCGCGGTCAGTGATTCCCGAAACAGGGAGATAAAAATACTGACAATCACTGCCAAAACCAGGAATGCCGCTGAAAAAGTGACCCCGGAGAATAGTTTGTCGAGTGTTTGTTCGCGTTTGATGATACTTGCCATGACCTGTCCATTTGGTTATTTGGATAGTGAGGACTGAATTCATATTCTGTCTCTCACTTATCCGGGGACAGACCAAAGGTCAGTCCCCTCACAGGATCGTTTCCTGGGCAGGAAGTTAGCTGAATATTGTAGGGGAAGTGTTGTAAAGCTGTTAAAGAAATGTAAAATTTGGTGGAGTCACAATCCCTTTTGCACGCACATCAAATGACAGTCTGCCAGACAATCAGAAAGAATGATCGCTGCTACAACCCGTTTGCCTGCCAGTAGCTACGGATATCGTCCTTCAAGTTTTGTGGCAACGGCACATAAACCAGCTTGATCGCCATTTCATCACCATTGTCAAAAGCCCAATCATAGAATTTAATCGTTTGCTGATTGGAGGCTGTCTTCTCTTTGGCCAACAAAATGAAAGAGGCACCGGCAATCGGCCAGGAATCTTCACCTGGAGCATTGACCAGCCACAGGTAATAACCCTTGTCCTGCTCCCACTTAGCAAAAGCGGCGGCAGCCTCGAAACTTTCGAATGAAGCGTTGACATACTTTCCTTCATGGTTCTGCAAGGTAATATCAGCCAACTTATTTTGTTTGGCATAGGCAAATTCCACGTAACCAATGGAGTTCTTCACCCGCTTGACATAGTTGGTCACACCTTCGTTCCCTTTGCCGCCGATCCCCACCGGCCAGTTTACCGACTTGCCCGCCCCGGTTATCTTTTCCCACTCCTTACTGACCTCCGAGAGATAGC
Organism: Desulfuromusa sp.; assembly: GCA_029932345.1. Lineage (GTDB taxonomy): Bacteria > Desulfobacterota > Desulfuromonadia > Desulfuromonadales > Geopsychrobacteraceae > Desulfuromusa. The sequence continues at coordinate 1,967 of JAOZQF010000013.1, forward strand.
TGGTAAAAATAGCAGTCGTTCCTGAACCATCGGAGCGGTGAATAACAGTGATTTTGGCGTCTGGCAGTTTCAGGCTTGGATTCAGTTCAACAATTTCCGGGTCACTCCAGGTAGTTATTTTACCAAGAAAAACACGCGCCATGACATCACCGGTCAGCTTAAGCTGCGCACTATCTATCCCTTTGATATTGATGATTGGCACCACCCCGCCGATGATTGCTGGAAATTGCAGTAACTTTTTTTCAGCTAACTTTTCAGGGGTAACCGGGGCATCTGAAGCCCCGAAATCGACGGTTCGATTACTGATCTGACGAACCCCACCACCGGAACCGATTGACTGATAATTGATTTTTATTCCGGTCGCCTGCTGATATTGAAACGCCCAACCGGAATAAACTGGATATGGAAATGAAGCGCCTGCGCCATTAAGAACTGACCCAGCATAAGAGACACCCTGAAACAACATCACTGAACACAAAATAAGCAGTAACTTCTTCATGATTTTCCTCCATTAGGTAATTTGGTTGTGGAGGACAATACGCAATAGATGTTTCACCGTTATGAAGTTACTGTTAAAGACATGTAAAATAGCCAAAACAGCTGTCTATCTTGCAAAACTATTGCAGATAAGGCACTCTTCCTTCGGTATTTGCATTTTGAACCGTTTCAGTAGCTCTCCATTTTCACGCAGGAGGTAAATATGCAACATTTTGCCCTGACTATTATTGGTCGTGACCGGCCCGGAATCGTTTCACAGGTAACCAAAATCCTCTTTCAAGGTGGATTTAATATTGCCGATTCCAGTTGTTCGATTCTCGGCGGACAATTTTCGATGATCCTGATCATCTCCAATCCTGCAATTTCGACCACAGAAGAATTCAGCGATACCTTCAAGCCGTTAGAGGAGAGCAACTTGTCGGTCTATATCCGCACCCTGAAACCCGGGGGGGAAATTCGTCCGGAACTGGAAGGCGAGCTCTGTATGATCTCGGTCTACGGAGCCGATAAGCCTGGGATCGTCTACCAAGTCGCCAAAGAACTGGGTGATCGCAACATCAATATCACCGATCTGAACACCAAGCTGGTTGGCGAGAAGCAAACCCCTGTCTACGTCATGATGCTGGAAGCGATGTTGCCTGAGAATACTGAAATTGAAGAGGTGGAAATCTGGATGAAAGAGTTGAAACAGAGACTCCAGGTTGATATTTCGGTCCGTTCACTGGTGGTCATGGAGCTGTAATCCGATGGCTGTCAGAGAAGTTCTTATCTATCCAGACTCCCGTCTAAAGGAGAACTGCGCTCCCATTGTCAGCTTTGATGAATCGGCAGAACAGCTTCTGCAGGATCTCGTCGACACGATGGTCGATGCCGGACATTCTGTCGGGATTGCCGCACCACAACTCGGAGACCTCCGCCGTGCCGCCGTGGTTGATGTCTCCAAAAGTAAGCTGGGAAAGAAACAGGAGAATCACGGCCTGCTACAGATGGTTAACCCCGAAATTATTGAAAAAGAGGGAAGTCAGATTGTTCGGGAAGGGTGCATGTCAGTTCCGGAATATACCGGCAACGTCACCCGGTATGAATCAATTGTCGTCCAATTTCTCGATCAAAATCAGCAACTGCAAGTGATCCGTAGTGAAGGATTTGAAGCGATTGCTATCCAGCATGAACTGGATCATTTAGATGGGTTTCTCTTTCTGGATCGGGTTTCAAGTTTAAAAACTGATCTTTTCAGGAGAAAGCAGAAATAAGTTTCGATGCTGCCAGAACTTGGAAAGTTAAGTAAGATATCCACAGAATTCTGCCGACTTTCCAGATTCAATGAAATCACAACACAGGCCCAAACATGGCGATAGCATTATTGCAAAGCCTACGCTGCCAACTCCAACTCTCCACCATCTCGATGGTGACCGGACTGGAATTGGCAAGATAGCTCTCCTGCCGCTGACGCATGTCTTTAGTCAGCACCCGATCATAGAACAAAATATTGTTCTCGTAATTAAGTTCGAAGCTGCGCCGATCCATGTTTGCCGAACCGATCAGAGTGACCTCACCGTCGATGGTCAGTGATTTGGTGTGCAGCAAACCGCCCTCGTATTCGAAGATGCGAACTCCGGCAGTGAGAAGATCAGCGTAGTAGCTGTGACTTGCCACACTGACAATCCACGAGTCATTCTTTGCCGGGAAGATAATGATCGTATCGACACCGCGACGGGCACTCGAACAAAGAGCAGCCTGCATCGACTCGTCGGGAACATAGTAAGGAGTTGTAATCACCAGTTCGCGACGGGCGGAGTATAGCAAGGTCTCAAACATCTCGGGCATGGCAGAGTAACGGACTGTCGGCCCGGTTCCGATCACTTGTGCCGTTAGTCCAGACTGCGTCGATGATATGGGCTCTCTAAGCAGAGCACTGATATCTTCGGCCGTTTCAGCCATCCAGTCACTGGCAAACAGGTATTGGTTCTGGCGAGCGATCGGCCCTTCGAAGCGGATCATAATATCCACCCAGGGAGCAAACTTGGCCTTGACGCGAAACTCCGGATCGGCACAGTTCTGGCTGCCGCAGAAGGTAATGTGATTGTCGATGACGACAATCTTGCGGTGATTGCGCAGGTCGATACGACCCCTCAGAGGCCGCAACAGCGGGTTGCCGATCGGCAGGGCTCTGGCGAGGAGAACACCTGCTTTGCGCATCGCCTGCCAGTGTTCCGAATTGATCATGCTGCGCGAACCCAGGCAGTCCGCCATGGCCCGGCAGGTCACACCGCGTGCCGCAGCTCGTTTGAGCGCCTCGACCACCTTGCAGCCATTGTTATCCTGCAACCAGATATAGAACAACAGGTGGACGTGCTCTTTAGCGACATCGATGTCGGCTACTATGGAGTCAATCGACACGTTTGAATCCGCCAGCAAGTGTGCCCGGTTGCCGCCAACAGGGTCGAAACCATTAACGGTTTTCCCCGCTTGAAACAGATGCAGGTAGCCTTGCGGCAGATCTTCCTGCAGCGGCATCACGTCTGTAGTTGCAACGTCCGCCCAAACCGGCAGTCGGGCAATGCTCTCACGCAGACGCTCCACGCGGCGGCGACCGATACTTGTTTCACCAAAGAACAAATAGGCCAGGATGCCTATCAGCGGCACAGCGACGATGACCACAACCCAGGCGATCCGCGAAGCCGGTTCCCGGTGGGGTCGCAACAACACCCGCACGACAAACGCAATTTGCAGGGATATGTCCAGAGCCAGAAAAATCAGCCCAAGAATCGATTCATAACTCATAAATTAACTGACTCGCAAACAAAAGTTAGCCTTTAGAAAAATAGGGGAAAATAGGGAAACTGCCCATATTTTTGTGCTGTTGCCCAGATGGCGTTGAGGGTATACCGCAAGTAAACAGGGTCATCTCTCTTTGTCATTGGTAAACAACCGGTGAATTCACCCCGAATAGATTAGCGAACCATTCCCCGACTGATAAGATCCGCGCGCAAGGACTCTACCCTGCGGCGATTAACACCAAAGTCTGAATATCCTAACCGCGCAGCAGAACGGATCGCAATGACCCCATCGGCAGGACGAAGTTGGAGTTCAAGGTCATCAACAAAACCGAACAGGAAACTGCGACACTCAGCATGAAGATAATCGGTTGTTTCAGTTACAATACGGGTACGGGGCAGTTTTGATACGAGCTCCCGAGTGACCCGCCATACCTCGTCGGCAGGTTTTACCAGCTGAAATGGTGCAATTTTATGGCTACCGTCGTGGTCTTCGCTTGAAATACAGTTTGGCGATGATGGACAGAAACCCAGCCTAGAATCGGAGATACCAAGGTTTGAAGGGAGCTTACCAGAACAGGAAAGAAGTGGCATGGTAGTTATCAGAAGTACGGTTCCAATGATGAAAATTCTGGGAATTGACATGTTTTCTCCACCTCAGAGAGATATGATCCTTATTTTTTTCTGCCACCCTGTTTAAGTCTAACACAGACCTGTATCAGTGAAATCACCATTCAGTGAACACCTTACCTACCCCCGATACCTGCTATATTAAGTAGGGGGGCAAGTCTCTGTTTGACCTTTTGTTTTGATAGCAAAACACACTAATAGTGTCAAACGGAGACTTGACTTTTTTCGTTTGAATCAATTGTCGTCCAATTTCTCGATCAGAATCAGCAACTGCAAGTGATCCGTAGCGAAGGTTTTGAAGGAATTGCAATCCAGCATGAACTGGATCATCTAGATGGATTTCTTTTTCTGGATCGGGTCTCAAGCTTGAAAACGGATCTTTTCAGGAGAAAACAGAAGTAACCCAAAAAGATCATCTCCCTGAAACAAAAAATCTAGCACAAAAAACTGTTTATTTTGCAGAGTTGAGCGAATCTATTCTTAACCAGGCCTCAAGTACCGTAATAAATTTATCCGCATCACTTTTGTTAAAAGCCAGGGGTGGCTTGATCTTCAGGACATTGTAAAACGGCCCTTCAGTACTCAACAGAATATTATGCTGTTTAAAATATTCAATCAGCTCTGCCGCTTTCTCAGTTGCAGGCTTTTTGCTGTCCCGATCTTCAACCAGCTCGACACCAATGAATAAACCCAAGCCACGCACATCCCCGATCAACTGAAACTGCTGCTGCAATTCACGTAACTTTTGCCGGAAGTAGTGTCCTGTTTCAAGGGCGTTTTCCTGTAATTTATCCTTTTTTATTGCGTCAAGAACTGCCATACCGATAGCACATGACACGGGGTTTCCTCCAAAAGTATTAAAATATTCCATTCCGGTCACAAATGCGTCGGCAATCTTCTGGCTGGTAATAACAGCTGCCAGGGGATGTCCATTACCAATCGGTTTTCCCAATGTGACAATATCAGGCACGATATTCTGAGTTTCAAATGCCCACATATGGGTTCCAACCCGGCCAAAGCCAACCTGCACTTCGTCGGCAATGCACACTCCGCCTGCTGCACGAACCTGCTCATAAACATTTTCCAGATAGCCCTCTGGCATAATAATCTGACCGGCAACACCTTGAAGAGATTCACAGATAAAAGCTCCGGGAGTCTTTTCTGCCACGGCCAACTCCTCCAGAACCTGAGTCACACTATCGGCGTAAGCGGCAGCGGTTTCCCTGCTGTAACCTGAAAATTCTCCTCGGTAGGGATCGGGCAAGGCGACTTTATGGACATAGGGTTGGGCTCCCTCACCACCGGGACCGTCAAATTTATACGGACTGGCTTCGATACAGGCATTGGTATTGCCATGATAGGCACCATCAACCACCAGCAGCTCTTTTGACCCGGTAAAACATCGCGCCAGCCGAAAGGCCAGTTCATTCGCTTCGCTTCCAGAGTTGACGAACATGCACACGGACAACTCCTCCGGCATCGTTGCCAGTAGCTTATCGGCATAGTTGATCAGATTATCGTGCAGATAACGGGTATTGGTATTCAATTTTGCCATTTGTGCCTGCCCGGCAGCGACGACTTCGGGGTGACAATGGCCGACATGACAGACATTATTCACCATATCCAGATAGCCATTTCCCTGTTCATCATAAAGATAAGCTCCCTGCCCACGAACTATTTTCAGCGGGGACTGGTAACTTAAACTCAAGGTTTTGCCCAAGTGTTTGTGCCGATAGTCAATAATATCCTTTTTGTCCTTACCACTATCAACATTTAAACCACACACCAGACGTAATTGACTTAACACCGCATAAGGATTGAGGGTTCGCAACTGCCTTAGCAGTGCCCATGCTGGCTGAACTGAAACCGATAAATATTTGTTGTCAGGAGCCTCCTGCATTGCAGCTGCAGAATTGCACACACTGACACACAAGCGTAAAGCAATCAGAGAAAACAAAGCCTCTAGTTCAGTCGCAGAAAGAGGACGAATCTGATGATATCCCGCCACCAGATTTTTCAATGCTTTCAGCGGATCAACCTGATTCATCAAGGCATAAGCAGAGGTAATCGCCAACTCGTTGATCACCTGAGTGTGCACCATATCTCCAAAATCAATTAAACCGGTCACCCGGCAGGGTTGCTGTTTATCATCAATCAGCAGATTCATATCATTGGCATCATTATGAATGATGCCCTGAGGTAATTGTGTCAGAAGCGGCATGGTTTGAGTTTTATAAAGGGTCAGAAAATAATCTACCAGTCCCCTTTGTTGACGACTAATAAGCTGCTTGTTTATCTGGCAGGCACCGTAGCCGTGCGCCAAATCCCAAATAAGATAACGATAAGCACCTGCATGCTGAAAATCGGCCAAGCCAAGATCAATTTTTGCCATAAAGCCACCTAAATCCGACCATAAAGCAATATTGGTCTTTATCGGGGCAATATCAGCATAAAAATCTCCCACCAAATAGGTCAGAACCCGCAGAAAAAACCTTTGCCCTGCGGGAGATTCAATCTCTGTAATCAGTTTCTCAGCACGATTCTCCATCAACCGGGGAACAGCAAGCCCTTTTTCTGCCAAATGAGCCATTGCGGCATTCTGCATTTCCAACTCAAATTTTGGCTCACGACTACTCGCTATTTTCACAATGTATCGGCAGCCATCAGTGGTGGTAAATAAGCAATTCTGATCACAATAACCAGGTAATATCTTCAACTGACCAGCCAACTGATAATGTTGTGCCAATAATCCCAGAATCTCTTCAGGGGAAAATGTCGGGGTCACATCAACCAATATTCCACTCATATATGTCCTGTACTTTCTGTTATGTATTTTGCCATGCAGGATTCAAAAAACAGGGATCTACTATTGTTCATAATTTCACCCGATCTTTTTCAGACGATTAAGAGTCCCCCGGCAAAGACTGGGGGGACTCATTGTATTCAATTTTTTTCAAGATTCCAACACTGTTTCAAACTGCATGGGTATTGATACTTATTTTGTCAAAACTGATGGATAACTACCGACTCAGGCAAGTTTCCCGTCCCTGTTCCGGATGTCTGGGAATCAACAATGACAAACTGAAAGAGCCCCCCGCCATCACCGCACCAATAACGAAAACCAGGGAGGGTGAGTTGAGCCAGATTAATCCAAAAATCACCGGAAGGCATACGGCAGCAATATGATTGATGGTAAAACTGACTCCGGCAGTTGAGGCGATATCTTCCGGGGCGGCAATCTTTTGAAAATAGGTTTTCAGGCTGATGGAAAGGGCAAAGAAGAGATGGTCGAGGATATAGAGACCTGCCCCGATCCAGGCAATTTCCACCAGAGCATAACCGAGGAAAACAATGATCAAGCCGGTATATTCCAGCAACAGAGCATTACGTTCACCAAACCTGGCGATTAAACGACCAATTTTCCGGGCAAACAACACGTTGAACGATGCATTAACCAGAAACAGCAGCGCAATATTACTGACCGAGTAACCAAACTTTTCCACCATCAGAAAACCGGCAAACACCATAAATATCTGCCGCCGGGCTCCCGACATAAAAACCAACGCATAGTAGAGCCAATAGCGACTGCGTAGCACCATATGTTTGTGTTGAGCCGTTTGTTGGGGAAATTGTGGGAACAGTATCCATGCAGTCAGTGCAATACCCATCGTCATTCCACCAAAACCGAGATAGAGCCAGCGATAGTCGATCTCAAACAGGTTGGTCCCCGCCCAGATCAGGACAAAAACGATGATAGCAGCCAGAGAACCAACGGCAATCAACCGGCCAAAAATTTCTGCTGCCTGTCCTTTGGGAATCCATTGCTGGGTTAAGGATGTCTGTATCGTTTCATAATAATGGAATCCGATCGACATCAACACGGTGGTCAGGTAAAGCCCGACAACACTGGGGAAGAAACCGGTCAGAGCCGTCCCCAGACCAAGCAGCAGCAACGAAATTATGGCCAGAGACTGTTCCCGTACTATAAGCAACAGAAACACCACACCGAAAGCGAGAAACCCTGGAACCTCCCGCAACGACTGCAGTATTCCCATCTCTTTTCCAGTAAATGCTGCCCGCTCAATTGCAAAATTATTCAGTAACGCCTGCCAGGCGGCAAAGCTTAGAGGAACGGCAAAAGCCATGAGAAAAAGTAACAATTCGGGACGCTGCCACGGTTTTGTGGAAGATGGCATAGAGATTAACTTTCGGGATCGAAATTAAATTTCATAACAGAACCGGGGCATCGCCAGACAAAAAGCATGTATCAATCAACTTTTATCCCAAACCGATGCACCCGACTGGCATTCAGTTTACTCTCTTTGCCGATGATCTTGAGTGCCGCTGAAGCCTTCTCGGAAATCAGCTGCTGATGTTCAGCCATCCCCCCCTGCCGACTGAATTTCAAACAGAGGTCGATATATTGTGAGAGCTTTGTTCCCTGTTGTGACTTGAATAATTCGACATATTCAGCAGTCGTTGCTCGCGATAGCTGGATCTCTTCTTCCTCACAGCTGCTGTCATTGTCCAGCAAAAAATCACAGATATCGGGAAGGGTTTGTTTTGTTCTGAGTGATTCGTACTTTTTACTGAAGGTTGCAATGACTTCCTGATCTTTGATTTCTCCTGAGAAAGAAGAAGTCTCCAGATTGAAAAGCTCAAGTTCTGACTCTCTTTTTTCAACATACAGATTAATGATTTTTGTCGCCAGCCGATCTTTGCCAAGGTAACGGAGCAGGCGAACTGTGCCATCAAGGTTAGCCGGACTGATATATTTTGCGTTATTTTTGAAACTGTCTGACAAGCAGGCAATAACTTCCTGAGAATCATCAGCAAATGACTCGTTAAATTTTTTCCACGCTTCTTGAAAGGAATCTTCCGAACGAGCCGCCAGAACTTTCCCGTTCAAAACAGTCGCTTCAGCCAACAAGCGCTTTTCATCGACATAACCATTTTCAACCAACCCGGCAATCTGCAGATCAAAATTATCCGTTGAATAGTTGTCATAATTACGTAGAGCTGCACACCAATTCTGCTGTTGTAAGGAGAGGACGATGTCATCATCCAGATCACCAAATGCCCCATTGCGACTAACGACAAAACCATAATCAGGGGTATTATTCGCCTGACCATAATAACACCAGCTCAACAATGTCAAAGTACGTAGAGCCTGCGACAAAACCTCATCTTCATAAATTCTTAGTAACGGAACCAGCAGGGCGGACAGTTTTTCAATTTTTTTGATAATACGGATATTGTTTATCTTCAGCTTGACAATATTTTCGCCCAACTGACGTGCAATCTTCTCCCCATTCAGTGCAATTTTGACGCAGTCCTCCGCTGTCGGAGCAAACCTCAGTTCCGTATCGATAACTTTCTCACGGAGCTTAATATAGTCAATTGAGGAATCTTTGCTGAGACTTTCATCGTTCAGAATCAGTACCACTTTGCATTTTTTCTGTTCCTTGAGCTGAGTTATCAGGCCCAGAATATCCTGAGCCTCGATGCTGTTCCCTTTTCTTTCAAAATCATCGATACAGATAATCGTTTTTCCCAGAGAGAGAAAAGAGAGGGAGTTGATCATGGAGGGATAATGGTCAAGCGATGTGCCGGATGAAATGATCGGCAAAGATTTTTTACCCAGAGATTTAAGTAGATCAGCAGTATTTGTTTTAAAACTCTCAACCGTTGGCTTTCTGCCGATTGATCTTCTATCCACCATATTTTCAAAAATAGAAAATTTCAAATCATCCAACGAATTGATTCCAAACAGAGAAACATATGAATACTTTGTCAGGGCAATCTTGTTTTGATTTTTTGCATGGCCCAGGTATTTATTCCAGGCATAGGTTTTACCAACACCCCAGGCCCCTTTAATTGACATCACTTCCGGTGCTTCACTGGCCAGAAAACGATCAATTTGCTTTTCTATAATTTCAATCGACATAACACCCCGTTTTCACACCCTATCCACATTGGCCAGTCTGACCCGTCACACCCTCTCCAACAAATCAGCCATTTGTGCACGAAATTTTCCCGCACCACCATTGGCTGGATGCCGAACCTTGCTCGCGATAATTTCTAATGACTCAAGTTGTTGCGCCGATTTTTCCCCGACAGCAACAACTTGCTTAAACTGACCCAATTCCAGCAGTTGCAGCAAGATTTGATGGCCAACGGCAAGTTCCTCATCCCTGGGGGTTCGGTTACTGAGCAACCCTTTTTCGGAATGATAAGGGTGCCAGGGGAAAGCGTTCCATAGAACCACCCGGCGGGGATCGACCTTATGATCGGCTAAAAACCCCCAGACAATTGTTGCCGTTGGTTCGGTAAACCCCAGAGGTTTCAGATCTTCCCGGCTGGTTCGTTGTGGTGAAAGATTTTGAAAAACCATCTCCGGATACAAATTTTTGTGCTCCAAGCCACCCAATAAAAGCCGCTCGGAGGTCATCGGAATACCACTGAAATGCCCCCCCTGATAGCCAATTGCCTCGGCACAGAGGAGCGTATCAGAAACCCCGATCCGTTCCTGCAAATAACTGAGTAGCTGTTGCCTGCGGATCTCGGCTCCCCGATTATCCCGATCATGTTGTCGATCCACATCCCTCCAGGGATTAAAGACCGCTGCTGCGTGATAGTGGCTGAGGGAAGCAACAAACTGCTCAGGCATCGGAAATATCCTGAATCAGAATAAAAGGTTGAACGATCAACATCTGAAAACGCTGCTCGGGGCTTTGCTCCCAACTTTCCAGCTGCTTTTCTGTCGGTTTATTTAATTGATTTGAAGTAACCCAGGTTTCGACCAGAGTTTTATCGTCATCGGCAACAGCAACCCCGACATCAATCAGATCAAGTTCAACCGAAACAACAATAATTGCATCCCGCTTCAGGTGAATCTTCAATTCCCGCCAATTGACTTCGGCCAGATCACGCTTAAAACTTTCAACCATTCCGGACATATCAACCCTTTTTTACCTATTCAGCACTAAAGTAAATATTGAAAAATCGAGCAAAAACGGGACAGTCCCGAATGGCGCTAATTTAAGTAATTCTCCCCCACTTCAGTTGATAGTAAAGGGGTTCTTGATTCTGTTATTGAACCACCAGCTCCCGTGTGACGCAGCCGGAGTGAAACAGCTGATTTGAGAATCGTAAGTGGCAAATGTTTGAGGGCTTTAGCCCGAGTTTTTGCCACTCCTCAAAACGGCTGTGGAATGGAGGGAACCCGCTAACAGCGGGCAAGGAGTTCGGGCGTATTTCTTTGCTTCGTTTCTTTGGACGCGCAAAGAAATGAAGGTGCCGGGCGGGGGCGCAACCCCGCGACCATTTGGTATGTTAATCCGCATCCCCCGAATCCGGCTACTTCTTTTTCTCCAAACGAGTAATAACCTTGGTGGCTGCCTGATTGGCCGCATGAACGCAATCGTTCAGCCCGACTCCGTAGAAAGCATTTCCGGTCAAAATCAGATCAGGAGTGTCCTGCAGCGAACCTTCCAGTTCCTGTAACCGTTGCCCATGGCCGCGAGTATATTGCGGAATAGCATGATGATGGCGAAACACTTTCACAAACTCCGGTTCACAATCAATTCCCATGATTTGCTTCAGATCGTTCCTGGTCCGTGCCATCACTTCATCTTCGGAGAAATCAATCGCGGCAGAATTAGCTGCACCGCCCATCATTGAGCGCAACAGCACCTTTCCTTCCGGAGCACGATGGGAGAAGATACTCGAATCCCAGAGAGTTCCCAAGGTATTACACCCTTCAGCTTTGGGAATCAGATAGCCAAACCCATTCAAATCATAATCAATCCGCTCGCGCTGATAACCGAAACAGATCACATTCATGGTCGCATAGGGAATTTGTCGAAGGATTGCAGAACTTTTATCATTCAAACCATCGAGCATATTGGCAACCGCATAGGCGGGAGCGGCAGTGACCACCATATCCACCTCAAGTTGCTCTCCACCTTCTAAGTGGAGGAGAAATCCATCTTGCTTCTGCTCGATCTTCTCCACCCCATGACCACTCAGGACTTCACCCGCAAGGGCAGCAGCAATACCATCGGTCAGTTCCTGAATACCGCCACGAAAAGAGGTCAACACACCACCTGGACCAGCAGCACTCGCTACCGCTTTGCCCGCTTTAATCTCAGCCCGCTTCTTTCTGGCCAACATGAGCATCGCCCTGATCAATCCACCATATTGCTGTTCCAACTCGTGAATCCGTGGAAAACAGCTCTTCAGGCTCATAGTCTCAGGATCTCCGGCAAAAATCCCCGAAACCATCGGTGAAATCAGTTTATCAAGAGCTTCACCACCTAAGCGGCGGCGACCGAACTCGGCCAGAGTTTCATCTCCCCCACCCTGACGTTTCGGAATCACCATTTCACCGGCAAGGCGAAATTTCCCAGGCCAGGAGATCAACTTTGACTTAAGAAAAGCTGGCCCATTTTCGGGCATTTGATGGAGAATTTTTTCGGAATAGATAAATCTTTTACGGGCATTATCATCGGAGCGCAGCAGTTGCTGATCTACCTGTAACTGCTTACACAGATCAAGGGTCATCGGCTTGTTATCAAGAAACCCGTTTGGCCCCCACTCACAAAGGTAGCCATCTTCCTTGATCGAAAGAATTTTCCCGCCGATTCGTGACTCTTTTTCAACCACCACAGTTTCAACTTCAAATCCACTCTGGGCGCTTTGTTGTTCAATGGCATAAGCGGTTGCCAGTCCGGAAATTCCTGCGCCAATGATTGCTATGCGGGTCATAGTGACTCCTGAAAAAAAGAGAGGCTTAAAAATTGATTTGGCATCCTAGCTTGTCGCTCAGAGGAGGTCAAGCCAGCAGCATTTTCAGCTCTTTTTCGTAAAATGGTTTCTTGACGCTGTATAAAACGGCTCCTATAGTAGTGAGTGAATATTCTAAAAAATAACAGGAGCAGGAACATGGCAGAAGACTATTATTCAGTATTAGGCGTGGAACGAAATGATGATGCCAAAAAAATAAAAAAAGCCTATCGCAAACTGGCACAGAAGTATCATCCTGATAAAAATCCGGATAACAAGGAAGCTGAAGAAAAATTCAAACAAATTACCGAAGCCTATGCGGTTCTATCGGACACAGAAAAACGGCAGCAATACGATCAGTATGGTGCTGACGGATTTCATCAGCGCTTCAGCCAGGAAGACATCTTCCGCAATATGAATGTGGGCGATATTTTCGGTGGTTTTGGTGGCGGTAGCGGAGAGGATATTTTCAGTCAGTTGTTTGGTGGCGGCGGTCGTGGTCGCTCTCCCAGACCTCCGGCTAAAGGGCAAGATTATTCGATGCAGGTCAGCATCCCCTTCCGACTGGCAGTACAGGGGGGGGAAAGACGCATCGACTACCAAAATGATGGCAAGGTTGAACAAATCAAGGTACGGATACCGGCAGGGATCGAAAAAGGGAACAAATTACGCGTTGCGGGAAAAGGTGGTTTCAATCCAGCAGGTGGATCGCCCGGCGACCTTTATCTGCAGATCGATATTGATCCAGATCCGATTTTTACCCGTGATGGCCGCAATCTTCTGGTCAGGGCAGAGGTTCCCTACAGCGGTATTTGCCTGGGAACTTCAATCGAGGTTCCGACCCTTGACACTCCCAAGCGAGTCAAGGTTCCAGCAGGGATGCAGCCGGGGCAAAAGATCCGTTTGCGGGGCTATGGCGTAGCAGCATCAGGGAAAAAACCGGCTGGGGATCTGTATGCGGTTATCGAAGTGGTTGTCCCCAACAAGCTGACTCCCGAACAAAAGGAGCTGTTGGAACAGCTCAAAACAGTTGATCTTTGATGGCGTCGCAAAAAGTCCGCCCTACGGTGTTACAGCGTTTTTTCAGGATTTCGACATACCGATGTATCCCTTCGCCCCTGAAAAAACACTGCGCCTTGTCGGACGAAATTTTTACTTAGCCATCTTTTTTATTGCGAGTGCATTAATCTTTCAAATAGCCTATTCAGCTTGCAGATAAATTGATCTACAGGCTATAATGCCACCGATTTATCAAATCCGTATTTCGTCATACACAAAGGGTAACTGTGGCTGTTCGCAATGTTAATAACAATTTCAGATTGATTTTTGTCATAACAGGATTTCTGCTGTTTTGCGCAGGGTTGTCCTCCGCATTCGGTAGTCTGTTGCCAGAAAACCAAGGCTACACCCGGGAAGTCAGGGTTGACGGTTGCCACCTGGTCGGCGGTCATAAAAATCTGGCTGATTGCTGCCAGAGTGAGCCCTGTCATCAATCAGCACCTCAAAAACGAGCTTTTGATAGCCCCGAATACCGTACTCTACTTAAAATTTCACCCTCTCTTGTTCATGAATCACACCATCTGACACCTAAATTGAGGGTTGGCAAACCGTTCATAATTAACCACCCATTGTTGCCACAACTGTTCTCTCGGAGCAGGATCTCTCTAGTCCCCCTGCAATCCCTTCACAGTCTGCGTACTATTGTCCTGCTGAATTAGAATTCTCCACGCCACAACCGGTTGACGACAGCCAGTCTCACTGGCTATATTGACCAGATCTGTCATCTATTCCGACAGACCAACATCAGGAGACTTTTACTTTGACTGCGAAAAAAAAATCTTTGACTGATAGTACCTGGGATTTTCTCTGTTCCCTGAAACTAGCGATCATTACTGTCCTGCTGCTTGCACTGACCTCCATTATTGGAACAATTATTCTGCAGAATGGTGCACCAGCAGATTATATCCGCGAATATGGCCAGGCAAATTATGAACTGTTTAAAAAACTGCAGTTCATAGATATGTACCATTCCACCTGGTTTATCGCTCTGCTGGCACTGTTCAGTGTTAATCTGATCTGTTGTTCGATAAAGAATTTCCCCCGGGTATGGAAATTTGTCCGGGAACCAGCCCTGGTTGCCAGTGCCGGGATTTTTAAGGGCTCGGCAAATCGGGCAGAATTCAGCTGCAAAGGATCAAAAGAGCAGGTTGCCGAGTTGGTTGCAACCGTACTCAAAAAAGAATTTACTAAAACCATCCTGACCGAACAGGATGACAAGCTCTACCTGTTTGCACAAAAAGGGATCTATTCCCGGTTCGGCGCCTACATCACCCACCTGTCAATTCTGATTATCATGGCAGGAGCCGTTATCGGCAATGTTTGGGGCTACAAAGCCTTTGTTAATATTGTTGAAGGAAGTTCCATAGACCAGGTTCGTTCCCGCAATGGTACCGGTCCAATCGATTTGGGTTTCACGGTGCGCTGTGATGATTTTGATGTCAGTTACTACCCGAACTCTAACCGTCCCAAAGATTACAACAGCGACCTGGTTATCCTTGAAAACGGTCAGGAAGTTCTGCGTAAGCGGATTGAAGTCAACGATCCACTGACCTACAAAGGGATCAAATTTTATCAGTCCAGTTATGGATCTGCCGGAAATGCTTTCTTTAAAATCAGGGCCACAGAAAAAGCAACTGGCAAAGTCATAGATATCAAAGCCCATCAGGGGAGACACGCACAACTACCGGGCGGCTACTCTTTTGCCATCACCAATTTCACCGAAAATGACCGGAACTTTGGTCCGGCAATGCAACTGCATGTCAATACTCCCGATGACAAACATGGAGCCCCCTTTATTGTCTGGCAAAATCACCCAGAACTTGATCTCAAACGTGATGGGGTTTTCAGTTTTGCCCTCCTCGGTTTCGAACAGCCACAATATACCGGACTTCAGGTCGCCAAAGATCCCGGCGTTAATATTGTCTGGGCAGGCTGCTTCCTGATAGTTTTTGGGTCGTTAACCGCCTTTTTCTTCTCCCATAAACGGATCTGGGTCTGTCTGGAAGATAATGGCAAAAAAACCAAAGTGCTGATTGCCGGAAATGCACATCGCAATCAACCTGGTTTCTCCCTGGCCTTCGATGATCTATTACAAAAGATCGAAGCAACCGCTAAAAACGAATCCCCAAAGAAGGAGGGATAACTAATGGATAGTGGACAATTATTCAATATCACCACCATTGCCTATTTTGCCGCAATGGTTCTGTTCTTTGCCTACATTGCAACCAAAAATAAAACCGTAGCACTGATTGCAACACTGAGCTCACTCGCCGGTTTTTTGATCCAAACAACCGCTCTAGGGTTGCGCTGGTATGAATCGTACCAGATTCTTGGTGCAGACGGCCGTGCCCCACTGACCAACCTCTACGAATCGGTGGTCTTTTTTGCCTGGTCAATTTTATTGATTTATCTGCTGATGGACTGGAAATACAAGCATCGCACTATCGGTGCTTTTGTTCTACCGATTGCCCTGTTCAGTATGCTCTGGGCACAGATGAGTTTACATGCTTCAATCGACCCACTGGTTCCTGCCCTGCAGAGTAACTGGCTGACCTACCACGTTATCACCTGTTTCCTTGGTTATGCCGGCTTTGCTGTCGCTTTCGGGGTCTCTATCATGTACCTGCTTAAAATCGGCAAAGAAGAAAAACATCAGGGAGATGAGCCGATGGGAGGAATCCTCGGGATGTTCCCTTCCACCAGGGTTCTTGATGACATGAACTATAAGGCGATCATGATCGGCTTTCCGCTGTTGACCCTTGGGATTGTCACCGGTGCCGCCTGGGCCTATTACGCTTGGGGAACCTATTGGAGTTGGGACCCGAAAGAGACCTGGAGTTTGATTGTCTGGTTTCTCTATGCAGCATTCCTTCACGCCCGCTTCACCCGTGGTTGGGTTGGGCGTCGCGCAGCATGGCTATCGGTGTTCGGATTTGCTGCGACCCTGTTCTGCTATCTGGGCGTCAATCTGGTTCTTTCTGGATTACACTCTTACGGCAGTGGTTGATCGATTCCAACATTGAAGAACAAAAAGGGTGCTTTTTGCGAAAAGCACCCTTTTTCTTACCCATTTCTCAAGTGGCAAACATAGAACCACCTTCACGCGAAAATACAATGATATGAACTGCTTGAGCACCACCAAGTTATCCAAAATTTTGCTTCAACATAAAATGAATGTGGCTAAAATGAATGCGACTGTTTTTATCCTGATTTTAAACTGGGATGGCTGGCAGGATACCATTGAATGTGTCGAATCCTGCCAGAAACTGAATTGTTCTGATTTTAGAATTATTGTTGTTGATAATGGCTCTAATGACGATTCTGTAGCTCTACTACGTAAACATTTCCCGCAACTTGCTTTAATAGAAACAGGAAAAAATCTAGGTTTTGCTGGTGGCAATAATGTCGGCATTCGGTATGCGGTTGACCATGGTGCCGAGTATGTCTGGTTGTTGAATAATGATACGATCATTGATCCGGCAGCTCTTGGCGAATTGCTCAAGATGGCAGAAAGCGAATCATCGATTGGTATGGTAGGTTCCAAGATCATGAAGTATTCTGAACCGGAGATCATCGACTTTGCGAAAGGGAGGATCGATTTTCACACTGGGAGAACACGGCATATCGGACGGGGGGAAAAAGACGTTGGCCAATATGATGAGCTCTCGGAAACTGATTACATCACAGGATGCAGTCTTTTTATCAAAAAAGAAGTTTTGGGGGACATCGGATTGATGCCGGAGGAATACTTTCTCTATTATGAAGAGACGGATTGGTGCCTTCAAGCTCGGAGGAAAGGATACAAAATTTGTATCGCCCCACATTCAAAAGTTTTTCATAAAGTTCATTCATCTACTCAAAAAAACCGTGGTGCATATTTGTATTACATAACAAGAAACAGGCTTTTCTTCCTTGAACAATTCGGTGAAAACATCAAATGGAAACGAAGGCTCAAAACAGATTGGAAACCAATCAAGTCGATTTTTTCTGCTGATTTCTTCTCGGCAATTCGTAACCTTCGATATGTGCTGAAAGCTTACCTACATTGGTTATTGGGATTTGCCGGGGCAATGGAGTTCCCACATAAACATTATGCTAGTATCCGGAAAAGACGAACCCTTCGATAAATACTGAAAAAATTTTAGCTCGGGCTATGAATGAATCCATGAGAAGTTCCATAAGAGTTCTGGTTGCTTCTGTCTACCAGTGTAATCCTTATCAGAGTAATTTAAATCACATCTTGAACCGCCCGGGGTGAACGTATCGTTTGTTCGCAAAAATACGCTTCTCTATTTTTTCACCTCCATTGGATCCATGGTTCATTCTCGGTAATTCATTGCTTATTTTAGTATTGAAAACGATCCTGTTTTATTTGGGTTTGATTGTTTTAAAAGTAAAAGAGGTATCGATTGTCTGGTTTCTCTACACTGCATCCCTTCACGCCCGCTTCACCCGTGGCTGGGTGGACGTCGCGCAGCGTGGCTGTCAGTGATTGGCTTTGCTGCGACGCTGCCGGAGAGAAACGGAGCTTTGCAGGAATTCGAAGAAAAATGTTTGGGCCAAAGGCGAGTTTTTTTCTTCGCTGTATAAGTGCAGTGGAATGGAGGGGATCCGCCGTCGCCAAAGGCTATGGCGGGCTAAGAGTTCGGGCACTTTTTTATCGAACAACGAATTTTTATATCCGACACCTCTCACGCACCAACGCCGCCAACGCATCAAGAAAATCATCTCGAT
Source organism: Desulfuromusa sp. (assembly GCA_029932345.1). GTDB lineage: Bacteria > Desulfobacterota > Desulfuromonadia > Desulfuromonadales > Geopsychrobacteraceae > Desulfuromusa. Next base: position 20,452 of record JAOZQF010000013.1, read on the forward strand.
CATTCAAGGATGGAGCGCGGCAGAAATTTACCAAACCAAGGTTGGTTGCCAGATTGTGGTACTGGATATCAATCTCTTCGAGAGTTTCAATATGATCCGAAACAAAAGAGATCGGCACCATCAGCACCGCACGATGTCCAGCTTCAGCCAGTTCGTGAAGAGTCTCTACAGTTCCCGGTTCCATCCATTTTACCGGGCCACTGCGGCTTTGATAGGCAATCGACCAGTCATAATGACCAACCCGCTGCATCACCCCCTGAACCGTCGCTTCAACATGCTGCCGATAGGGATCACCTTGGTCGATAAATTTCTGCGGTAAAGCATGGGCAGAAAACAGAATCTGCACTTCATCACGCATCAGATCATGGAAGTTATCCAGCCCTTCATTGATCCGGTTGGCCAAAGCATCCAGATAGTTTGGCCAGTCGTACCAATTTTCTATCAACTGATATTCAAGTTCCGGATAGACTTTTGTGGTAGCACGTTTAAAGTCGTTGACACTGCTTCCTGTGGTCGCTCTGGTGTAGTGCGGATACATTGACAGAACGATTGCAGTTTCAATCCCATCTGCTTTAATTTCAGCCAGAACCTCTTCAGCACGGGGCTTCCAGTAGCGCATAATGACATAAGGTTTGAATTGTTCACCCAACCGCTGTGCAGTACCCGCCGCCTGCTTCTGCGTCCATTCCAGCAAGGGGGATTTGCCACCGATAGTTCGATAATTTTCCACTACCTTTTTTGCCCGGAAATAAGAGACTAACTTGGCAAATGGCTTCTGTAGCAATACCCCGGCCGGAAGCTGAATTAACTCACGATCAGAAAAAAGGTTGTAGAGAAAAGGTTCAACCGCATCGAGAGAGTCGGGTCCACCCATGTTGAGGAGAATCAATGCAGTCGGTCTGGAATCGGGCATAAATTTCATCCCTGCAAATTAAATATTCCCTCTCCCTCATGGAGAAGGCAGGACAGCTAGATGGCTAAGCAAAAATTTCGACCGCCAAGGCGTAGTCGTTTTTCAGGGGTGAAGGCATACATTGTATGTCTAGCAGCCAGTTCATTGATTGCCCGACAGACTGCTAGATCCTGAAAAACGACTGCAACACCGGAGGTCGGACTTTTTGCGGCGCCATCATTTTTGACTGAGCCGATGGACACACTCAACCATATGAATTGCATTTTCTGGTGGCACTGTCGGTAAGATTCCGTGACCCAGATTAAAGATAAATCCAGGGCGATCACCATTCTCATTCAGAATCCGCTGAACTTCTTTTTCAATAGTCTCTTTCGGCGCATAGAGGACAGTTGGGTCAAGGTTGCCCTGAACGGCAACATCATCACCCAGAACATCTCGTGCTTTCCCTAAATTGACATGCCAGTCCAGACCGAGTACATCGGCACCCGATTGCTTGACCAGTTCGAGCATGGTTCCACCACCTTTAACAAAGTAGATGATCGGAATTCCATCACGCTTCAAACCATCAATCAATTGTTTGACATAGGGGAGGATATAACGCTCATAATCGTGCGGGGCCAACAGCCCGCCCCAAGTATCAAAAATCTGAATCGTCTGTGCTCCGGCCTCAATCTGCATATTGAGATAACGCCGATCCATCTCGGTGATCTTCTGCATCAGTGCATCGTAGAGGGGAAAATCGGAGTACATCATCTGTTTGAGGCTGGCAAAATCTTTACTCCCCTTCCCTT
>JAOZQF010000095.1 GCA_029932345.1 Desulfuromusa sp.
ACATCTTCCACAGGTCAGTCTTGAGAATCTGTGGTCCAACAACCAGTTCATAACCACGCTTCAGATGCTCTTTACGCTCAAAATCCTCAATAATGCTTCTGAGCATAGCCCCTTTAGGGTGCCAGAGGACTAACCCGGCTCCTGCCTCTTCACTGAAAGAGAAGAGATCCAGCTCCCGACCCAGCTTACGATGATCCCGTTTTCGTGCTTCTTCAAGGCGATGAAGGTGTGCTTTCAACTCCTTTTTATTTTGAAACGCTGTTGCGTAAATCCGCTGCAACATGGCATTGTTCTCGTTACCTCGCCAATAGGCACCGGCAAGGCTGGTCAATTTAAACACCTTGAGCATTCCGGTACGAGGAACGTGGGGACCACGACAAAGGTCAACAAAATCGCCCTGCCGGTAGAGAGAGACACGATCCTCCCCAAGATCTTCTATTAACTCAACCTTGTAATCCTCACCCATACTGCGAAATAGTTCGATAGCACTGGCACTGGACATCTCCTCACGAACCACCGGCTGATCAGCCTTGGCCAGTTCGGCCATCTTTGCTTCTATAATGGGGAAATCTTCCGGGACAAATTTTTTGTTTTCACTGTAAAAATCGTAATAAAAACCATCTTTGATCGCCGGACCAATGGTCACCTGAACCTCATTACCGTAGAGTTCCTTAACCGCTTGAGCCATCAAGTGGGCAGATGAATGGCGAATAATTTCCAGTGCTTCTGGAGAGTTCTGGGTAATCAGTGAGAGCTTTCCAGACCGATCTAACGGCTTGGTCACGTCAATCAAATCACCATTGAACCGAGCAGCAATAGATTGGCGTGCCAACCCTTCACCAATAGTGGTCGCCACATCATAGGACGTCGACCCGGACTCAACCTCTTTAGTCGATCCGTCAGGAAGTTCAATGTGTAATAAAGCCATATGATTGCCCCTAATTTATATGCAGCAAAAAGCAAATAAAACAAAAAGAGGCATCTTACAGATGCCCCATAGTACGGTGCGGTTGTATTATAGATACCAAGATTGGTAGGCACGGGCGGGATTGAACCGCCGACCCCTTCCGTGTCAGGGAAGTGCTCTCCCACTGAGCTACGTGCCTGCAACAAACCGCGGCTTTTTGTATCAGAGTGACAAGGATACTGTCAAGCTATTTTGTTAATTTCACTCTACTTTTGACATCTTCATCAGCAACTTCAAGGAGCTTTTTTTCAGGCTTGCCTGATCGCGCAGACCCGACTAGAATGAATTTCACTTGATAAATAAAAGACGCTAGGGGTTTGTCGACAGGTTCCTAGAATTATCACAATACTTCAAACAAGGAGCATACCCGTGCAAACAATCGACCAGTTAATCCAGGCAAGCTGTCAGCAACACGCGGAGAGAGTAGCTCTACAATTCAAATCCAAAGGTCAATGGAAACCACTGACCTATAGTAAACTCTGGGACATCGTTGAACAGTTGGCCGCTGGAATACGACAACTAGACATTAAAAAGAGATCACACATTGCACTATTAGGAGCATCATCTCCCCGCTGGGTTGTCTCTTATCTTGCGATACTCAGAGCAGGCTGTATTGCTATTCCGATTGACAAAGAGCTAAAAGCCACAGAACTACGACAAATTCTGAATGACTCCAACACAGAGGCCGTTTTTGTCGGGCAACCACAATTCGATATTCTTCTTGATGTATTAGACGACCTCCCCCAGCTGAAAAAACTTATTTTGATCGATGCCCCTATCACAGATCTAGCTGACCGGGCAGATACATCCGACGCGATGGAGAATCTGACCTCTTTGTGGAAAGAACTGGTCAAGGATCTTGATATTTCATCAGAACGTCGTGAACCAATCGAAGATGCAGCTATTCAAGCTTATTCAGGTTTAGCTCAGAAAGAGGGAGAACCCGGAAAGAAAAAAGGAAATGTTAATTTTCTCTCTGGATCGGTGATGTCCCGACACCGGTTACTGAAGGAAAAACGGCTCTTTTACTATAAGGACATTTTAAACTCCACCCCTCTCCCACCGGCTGATAATCAACCGGAAGATAAAGCCGTTATCCTCTACACCTCCGGCACCACGGGCCGCTCAAAGGGGGCGATGCTTAGTCACCGTAATATTGTGAGCAATATTGAAGCTGCCTATCAGCGCTTCCAGCTTGACAGTTCAATACAAACACTCTCCTTTTTACCAATCAACCATGTTTTTGAACAGGTTTGTGGCGTCCTGTTACCCCTCTCACTGGGAGGACAAGTCAGCTTTGCAGAATCAATTAAGAAGCTTGGTGAAAACCTGAATGAGATCAAACCGACTTTTCTGATCGGAGTTCCTGCGGTCTACCGGCTGCTTCTCGACAGAATCATGAAAAATATCAACTCTAAAGGGGTATCACGACTTCTTTACAAATACCCGCTGACCAGAACTATTATTGCCAAGAAAGTAAAACAATCCCTGGGAGAAAGAACAACTTTTGTCAGTGGTGGTGCCGCGCTTGATCCAGCTATCGCAGAGGGATTTCATAACCTTGGGCTGAACTTATTACAGGGCTATGGGATTACTGAAACATCTCCCATCATCTCGGCTGAGAGTCCCTTCAAAAGCAAGCCCGGTACAACGGGGGAGGTCTTGGAGGGAATTGAAGTTAAAATTGAGAATCCAAACAGTGATGGAGAAGGTGAAATCAAAGTCAAAGGACCAAACGTTATGTTGGGCTATTACAATAACGAAAGGGCCACTGCCGAAGCGCTGAGTGACGGATGGTATCGTACCGGAGATCTGGGCCGCATCGATGAAGACAACATGCTCTCTATTTGCGGACGGGTTAAAAATTTAATTGTAACCCCTAATGGGAAAAATGTTTATCCCGAAGAGATAGAGAACCAGCTGCTTAAAAGTCCCTACATTGCTGAAGTCATGGTCTATGGACACAAAGTCGGAGCAACGGCGGAGGAAGTCTATGCGGTTATCTTTCCGGATGAAGAAGCTCTCTTTGCTTTAACAAAAGAGCAGGATGACCAACCAATGTCGGCAGCGGAAATCGAGGTATTGATCCGCAAGGAAGTTCTGAGTTGTGGCAAGGATCTGGCTGATTACAAACGGGTGAAAAAATTCACCCTCAGAGAGGATGAGTTTCCAAAAACCACCACCCGTAAAATTAAACGCTATATTGTCGAGCCAGAAATTTCTACAAAATGACAGGTTAACCCTCCTGCCGTTTTTACATTAACAGCAGGAGGGTTAATTTTATTCAGGAAAAGCACCCCTAGCAGGGTGTTAATCCAAATCGTGTTCAACACGGATCAGGCAGGTTGGCTGTGAAATGATATCCAGAGTTTCTATATCAAGCAGAGCTTTCGAAACATCAGCCTCTTTTGCAGCATGGGTCATCAGGACGATCGGGATGGAATCAGCTGAGTGCCATTCGGGTTGAATCATCGACTGAATACTGATGTTATACTTGCCCAGACTGCCAGCAATTTGTGCCAGCACACCAGGTTGATCTATTGTGGTAAAACGTAAGTAATAGTGGCTGACAATTTCACTCATTGCCTTAATCGGTAAGGACTTGATCTGATCCGGGCAGTATCCCATAATTGGTACTCGAGATCGTGCCCCGGAAAGAATATCTCTGCTGATGGCCATGACATCACCCATCACTGCGCTGGCAGTCGCATCCATCCCCGCACCACTCCCATAGAGCAATGTCGGGCCGACAAAATCACCATTTAAACGGACCGCATTAAAAACCCCGTTAACCTCGGCAAGCTGATAAGTTCCCGGGATCATGGTCGGATGAACCCGAACTTCAATTTTATCGCCAAGATTTTTACCGATTGCCAGCAGCTTGATTTTGTATCCCATCTGTTTTGCAAATTGGATATCTATGGCTGCAATATTACTGATTCCTTCGGTATAGACCTGGTTAAAATCGACGCTGGTGCCGAAGCAAAGAGCCGACAACAGCGCAATTTTATGCGCCGTATCAACCCCTTCAATATCAAATGTCGGATCAGCTTCAGCATAACCAAGATCCTGGGCTTCCTGTAGTACCGGAGCGAAATCGCTCCCCTCTTCTGTCATCTTGGTTAAAATAAAGTTACAGGTTCCGTTGAGAATACCGAGAACCGAACTGAATTCATTACTGCAAAGATTTTCTTTAATTGCCGAAATAATCGGAATACCACCACCGACAGCAGCTTCAAATAACACCGAAACTCCCTGCTGATCTGCCGCAGCAATAATCTCCTGACCATGCACCGCCATGAGAGCCTTATTGGCAGTGACGATATGTTTACCATTTGCAATCGCCTGGAGAATGAAGCTCCTCGCCGGCTCATAACCACCAATTAACTCAATAACAATATCTATTTCAGGATTATTGATGACATCTTTGACATCAGCACTCAAGACTCCAGACTCCAGCTCAACCCCGCGATCTGTTTCAACATCCAGATCAGCGATTTTAACTAATTTCAGTTCATGACCGAGTCGCTTCTCTATGGTTGATCGATTTTGTTGAAAATTTCGGACAACTCCGGTACCAATAGTCCCAAAGCCAAGCAAACCAAATCTAATTGCACTCATGGTCATCTCAATTCTTGAAAAATAGTTTTAACTGACTACGTCAGTAGAATTTTTGGCGATTTTATCAAGGAGCCCATTGATAAAAGAGGGGGAGTCTTTTGTCCCATAACGCTTGGCAATTTCAATCGCTTCATCAATCACCACCGGATCCGGGATTTCTGGACGATAAAGAAGTTCATAAACGCCAATCCGCAAAATAGACAAATCTACAGGGGTCATCCGCTCTAACGACCAGTTTTTTGCAATCTTCGAGATTTTTTTATCAATAACCGGACGATACTCAACAACCCCATTGACCAGTGATTCAGCAAACAGCCGGGAAGAAGTTGCCAGCGGAAGCTCAACTGCCGCCAGAGGTTCACCTAAAGCGTCATCAGCAAAACGAAAATCATCTAAAAAACTCCTGAGTAATGATTCTGGTTCCTCTAGACCTTTGCTGAGTTGCAGCGCAAACAACACTTTCAGCGCATATTCACGGCCAATGCGGCGGTTATTCGACATTTACTAAACAGCTCCCAGCAGATTCACCATTTCAATAGCACTCATTGCCGCTTCAACACCCTTGTTCCCGGCTTTTGTTCCAGCCCGTTCTATGGCTTGCTCAACAGAATCCGTTGTCAAAACACCAAATGCGATCGGTAAACCCGCTTGCAGCGAGACTGAAGCGATCCCTTTGGTCATTTCTGAACTGACATATTCAAAATGTGGAGTTCCACCACGGATCACCGCACCCAGACAGATCAAGGCATCATATCTATCTGAATTCGCCATTTTTTTAGCAACCAGCGGTAGCTCAAAAGCACCAGGAGCTTTCACCACAGTTATTTGCTCACTGCTTGCCCCATGACGGGTGAGGGTGTCGATCGCCCCTTCGAGCAGTCGATCAGAGATGAAACTGTTAAAGCGGCTGACGATAATCCCGAAACGAAAATCTTTAGCCTCAAGGGTTCCTTCGATAATTTTCAACATAATGACCTCCTACAATTTAGCTAGAGATGATCCAGCAGATGTCCCATTTTTTCCCGTTTAGTTTTCAAATATTTAAGATTATCCTGTTGCGCCGGCACCTCAATCGGGACCCGCTCGACAATTTCCAGACCATAACCCTCAAGTCCCACCATTTTGGTCGGATTATTGGTCATTAAACGCAACTTGCGGATTCCGAGATCGGAAAGAATCTGCGCCCCGATACCATAATCACGCAAATCTGCCTTGAATCCCAAAGAGTGATTCGCCTCCACAGTATCCTGCCCCTGGTCCTGTAGAGCATAAGCCTTGATCTTATTCACCAGGCCAATGCCACGGCCTTCCTGGCGCATATAGAGGACAACCCCCGAACCTTCCTTTTCTATCTGTGCCATTGCAGCATGCAATTGTTCTCCACAATCACATCGCTGTGAACCGAAAACATCTCCGGTTAAACACTCAGAGTGAACCCGCACCAGAACCGGTTCAGCGGTATTTATTTCACCTTTGATCAGTGCCATATGTTGCGCATGATCAACATCATTCTCATAAACAATTGCATGAAAAGTTCCACCGAAGGGGGTAGGAATTGTGGTTTCCGCTGCGCGTCGGACTAACAGCTCTTTTCTCATCCGATAGGCGACCAGATCTGCAACTGAAATAATTTTCAGATCATGCTCTGCAGCAAAAACTTCTAACTGCGGTCGCCGCGCCATGGTCCCGTCAACATTCATAATTTCACAGATGACTCCGGCGGGTTTGAGCCCCGCCAGACGAGCCAGGTCAACCGAACCTTCGGTCTGTCCAGTCCGCACCAGGACCCCGCCCTTTTGCGCTCGCAGTGGAAACACATGCCCCGGACGGGCCAAATCTCGTGCCGTTGTCTCATCGGCGACCGCAACCTGTATCGTATGGGTACGATCAGCAACAGAAATACCGGTGGTTACACCTTGACGTGCTTCTATTGAAACAGTAAAGGCAGTCCCGAATGAAGAACTGTTATCGGTGACCATCAAAGGCAAATCGAGTTCATCGGCACGTG
>JAOZQF010000096.1 GCA_029932345.1 Desulfuromusa sp.
TGAATTGTCCGAGGATGAGCTGAAGGAAATTGTGAGCAGAGTCGCCGGGCCGATCATTGAAAAACTCGCAGGAGAAATGCTGGAGAAAATTGCCTGGGAGGTTGTCCCTGATCTGGCAGAAGCTATGATCAGTGAAGAAATTCGCAACATCAAAGAGGTGGTTTAGGAGCCTCTACGGTGCAACGATAAGGTGCTTCGTTTCTGGGGGGCAGCAGGGAAATCTTGACTTCCTTGCTGCCCCCCTTTATTGTTCCTGCCCAGATAAAATGGCGTCGCAAAAAGTTCGACCTCCGGTGTTGCAGTGATTTTTCAGGATCTCGACATACGTATTGTATGCCTTCGCCCCTGAAAAAACACTACGCCTTGGTGGTCAAAATTTTTGCTTAGCCATTTCATTTGAGCTTCTTGCAAAAGCCTCATTTATATTTTGTTTTTGCGAGTGGATCATAAATCAATCTGATAACTACATATTTAAAGCAAGGATTTACTTGAAATGAAGACAGAACTCCCTAAAGGTTATGAGCCGAGTCAGGTTGAACAGAAGTGGTTTGATACTTGGGAACAACGTGGTGATTTCCACGCCGATGAAAACTCTTCCAAGCCCCATTACTCAATTGTGATCCCTCCCCCTAATGTGACCGGTGTCCTCCATATGGGACACGCTTTGAATAATACTCTGCAGGATATCCTCTGTCGTTGGAAGCGGATGTCGGGTTACGAGGTTCTCTGGATGCCGGGAACTGATCATGCTGGAATTGCAACTCAGAACGTTGTGGAAAAGCAGCTTGCTGCCGAAAACAAGGATCGCCACGAACTGGGTCGTGAAGCTTTTGTTGATCGGGTCTGGAAGTGGCGCGAAGAATCGGGCGGACAGATCATCAATCAGCTGAAGCGACTGGGTGCTTCCTGTGATTGGCAGCGGGAACGCTTTACCATGGATGAGGGACTTTCAAAGGCGGTTCGTGAGGTCTTTGTGAGTTTATATGATGATGGCCTGGTTTACCGGGATAATCGTCTGATTAACTGGTGTCCCCGCTGTCATACCGCGTTATCCGATCTAGAAGTTGAGCACGAAGATAAGCAGGGGAATCTCTGGCATTTACGCTATCCCGTCAAGGGGAGTGAGAGGTTTTTGATTGTTGCAACGACTCGCCCGGAGACCATGTTGGGTGATACTGCGGTTGCTGTTCACCCAGAAGATGAGCGTTATCAGGATTTAATTGGCAAGAGTGTATTGCTACCTCTTATGGATCGAGAAATCCCGATTATTGCCGATGATTATGTCGACATGGAATTTGGCAGTGGTGCGGTAAAGATTACCCCTGCGCACGATTTCAACGATTTTGAAATTGGCAAACGGCATGATCTGGAATTTATTAATATTCTCGATGAGTCTGGAATCATCAACGAAAATGGTGGTTCTTACGTCGGAATGGAGCGCAACAGCGCCCGGGTAAAAGTTGTTGCAGATATTGATACATTGGGTCTGCTGGAAAAAGTTGACAATTATACCAATGCCGTTGGTGAATGTTACCGTTGTCGAACCACGATTGAACCTTACATGAGTAAGCAGTGGTACGTATCGGTCAAGTCTCTCGCTGCCGAGGCGATCAAGGCGGTTGACTCTGGACAAACCAAAATCGTTCCACAACAGTGGGAAAAAACCTATTACGAGTGGATGAACAATATTCAGGACTGGTGTGTCAGTCGACAGATCTGGTGGGGACATCGTATCCCGGCCTGGTTCTGTGATGACTGCGGTGAAATAACCGTGTCCCGTGAGGATGTAACAGCTTGTAAACATTGTGGGAGTACCAATCTGCGTCAGGAAACGGATGTTCTTGACACTTGGTTCTCCTCGGCACTATGGCCATTTTCGACAATGGGTTGGCCGGAACAGACTAAAACCCTGCAGAAATTTTACCCCACAAGTTGTCTTGTCACCGGTTTTGACATCCTGTTTTTCTGGGTTGCACGGATGATGATGATGGGGATCAAGTTTATGGATGATGTCCCCTTTAAGGAGGTTTATATCCATGCCCTGGTTCGTGATTCACAGGGGCAGAAAATGAGTAAGAGCAAGGGCAATGTCATTGATCCACTGACGATTGTCGATGAGTATGGTGCCGATGCTTTTCGCTACACGCTGTGTGCTTTCGCTGCCATGGGGCGTGACATCAGGTTATCCACTGACCGGATTGGTGGTTACCGGAACTTTGTCAATAAACTTTGGAATGCCAGTCGCTTTGCGCTGATGAATCTTGAAGATTTTGAACCGGCTGAAAGAGATTTAGCCAAGCTAACATTATCGCAAGCTGACCAGTGGATTTTGAATCGTTACGCTTTTGCTGCAGCAGAGGTCAATAAGGCACTGGCAAATTATAAATTTAACGAAGCAGCCAGCATTTTATATTCTTTTACCTGGCATGAGTTCTGTGACTGGTATATCGAGTTGAGTAAAGATAATTTGTATGGCGAAGATCTTTCGGTCCGTAACGCGACCCAGACAGTTCTGTTTTCAGTCCTTGAAGGTTTATTGCGAATGTTGCATCCGATTCTCCCGTTTGTGACCGAAGAGATCTGGCAAACCCTGCCGGGCAAGCGTGAGGTTGAATCAATTATGCAGGCGAACTATCCGACTGGTGCTTTGATTGCAACTGATAGTGCGGTTGTCAATGATATGGAACTGGTCATGGATGTTATTCGAGCCATCCGTAATGTCCGTGGAGAACTTGATGTGCCACCTGGAAAACGGATCAAGGTTCTCCTTGACTGTAAATCAGAGCCGGTCGTAGCGGCGATTGATGCAGGTCAGGGATACATCCACTCGTTGGCCCGGGTCGAAAACCTGGTCGTTGGTGTTGCCATCGAACGACCTGAACAGGCTTCCACTCAGGTGACGGATGAGGTTGAAGTTTTAATTCCCTTGGCGGATCTCATTAATGTTGAAGAAGAGACTGCACGACTGAATAAGGAGATAGAAAAAATTCAGAAAGATGTTGGTTTCTTTGAGAAGAAATTATCAAACGAAAAGTTTGTTGCCAATGCACCACCCCAAGTTTTGGAGAAAGATCGTGGAAAACTTTCCGCTGCAATTAAGAAACGGGAAATATTAGAGCAGAGTTTAGAAAAAATACTAGCTTTAAAATAGATAGAAAGAATGACCGGGAAGGTATGACTTTTCCGGTCATTTTTGTCTGTGGACTCTTACGATTGCTACTTTCACCTGATATGATTAGAATTTGCTTATATCGGTTTTTTTTGTTTAATTTTGTAACAATGTTTAGTATACAGTATACACGTTTGTAATTTATTGAGAGTGATGATTGGTGTTGCTCTCGATTTGTGTTTTGTTGCTGGCATCGAAAGGATGTCAAAGATGAGTAGGAGGATAGAGTCATGGCGAAGATCGCTGTGACAATATAACAAGGCTCGGTTTCAAAAGGAGAGGCGTGCTGAGCCTGAGTGATTTGGTGGTATTGGTGATTGAATCCCAGAGGTTAAAGCCTGGCTGACAATCAATTCACATTCTCGAGGGATATTAACTATGAATCTGTTTAAAAGTACTGTAGGAAGAAAGATTCTGATGGCAGTGACCGGACTTTGTCTGGTGGGTTTTATTTCTGTCCATCTTATTGGCAACTTGTCGGTATTTGCAGGTCCCGACGGTATTAATGCCTATGCTGAGCACCTGCATGCACTGGGTCCACTGGTTTGGGTTTTCCGCCTGATCATGCTGGGTCTGTTTGCGGTTCACATCACTTTCGGGGTGCAACTTTACCTTGAAAACCGTGCTGCTACGCCGGACAGCTATGCCGTTCAAAAAACTCTGGTCACGACCTTTTCAGCTAAAACCATGGTTTTTACCGGTCTGATCATTCTGGCTTTCTTGCTCTACCATTTGCTCCATTTTACGGTGCAGATTACCAATCCTGCCATTTCGGCTCACCATCTGCCTCTTGATGCAGCTAGTCGTTTGGATGTTTTCACCATGGTTACAGTAAGTTTCCATAATGCTTTCATTGTTCTTGTCTACATTGTTGCGATGATTGCTTTAACACTGCACATTTTCCATGGACTTTCCAGCTGGGTACAGACCCTTGGTTGGAGCACCGGGACAAGTCAGGATAAAGTGACTTTTATCGGTAAATTAGTGGCTATCGGTTACGGACTGGCATATATCGCTATTCCATTATTACTTCTCGCTCGTATTGTGAAATAAGGGGCTTATTATGATTTTAGATGGAAAAGCACCTACAGGTCAGGTAGATACATCTTGGGATAGATACCGCGAAGACATGAAGCTGGTAAATCCTTCCAATAAAAGAAAGTATAAAATTATTGTTGTCGGTAGTGGTCTAGCTGGTGGTGCTGGGGCAGCAAGCCTTGGAGAACTTGGCTACAATGTTGATTGTTTCTGCTATCAGGACAGCCCCCGCCGCGCTCACAGTATCGGTGCGCAGGGTGGTATCAACGCCGCCAAAAACTATCCGAGTGACGGCGACAGCATCTACCGTTTGTTTTACGATACCGTTAAGGGCGGCGACTTTCGCTCCCGTGAAGCAGATGTCTGGCGTCTGGCTCAGGTATCTAATAACATTATCGACCAGTGTGTTGCTCAGGGTGTTCCTTTTGCTCGCGATTATGCTGGTTATCTCGACAACCGTTCTTTTGGTGGCGCTCAGGTCTCCCGGACCTTCTATGCTCGTGGACAAACTGGTCAGCAGTTGCTGCTCGGTGCCTATTCGGCGCTGTCACGGCAGATCAAAAACAAGACAGTCACTATGCACCCGCGCACCGAGATGTTAGATCTGGTGGTTGTGGATGGGGTTGCTAAAGGGATCACCGTTCGGAATCTTCTGACTGGTGAGGTTGAGTCCCATTGGGGTGATGCCATCATTCTTGCAACCGGTGGTTATGTTAATGTTTTCAATCTCTCAACCAACGCGATGGGTAGTTCCGTTACTGCAATCTGGAAAGCTGTCAAAAAGGGTGCCTATATGGCCAACCCTTGTTACACACAGATTCACCCGACCTGTATTCCGGTTCACGGTGAGCACCAGTCCAAACTGACTCTGATGTCCGAGTCATTGCGGAATGATGGTCGTATCTGGGTTCCAAAGAAGACTGAAGATTGCGGAAAGCATGCCAGCGAGATTCCTGAAGAGGATCGTGATTACTACTTGGAGCGTAAGTACCCATCTTTTGGTAACTTGGCTCCACGGGATATTTCTTCTCGTTCGGCAAAAGAGGCCTGTGATGCTGGTCTTGGTGTTGGTGAGGGCAAACGGGGTGTTTACCTTGATTTTGAAGATGCTATCAAGCGGGTTGGGCAAAAAACAATTGCTGAGCGTTATGGCAACTTGTTTGATATGTACGAAAAAATTACTGATGAGAATGGTTACGAGCGCCCCATGCGTATTTACCCTGCTCCTCACTACAATATGGGTGGCCTCTGGGTTGATTATGAATGCCAGAGTAACATCCCAGGCCTATTTGTTCTTGGTGAGGCTAACTTCTCAGTCCACGGAGCTAACCGACTCGGTGCTTCAGCTCTGATGCAGGGTCTGGCTGACGGTTATTTTGTCATTCCTTACACCATTGCACCATATCTAGCTTCAATCAAGAATCCAGGTGCCGTTAAAGAGGATCATGCTGAATTCAAGAAGTCTGTTGAAGATGTCCAGGCTCAAACTGACAAACTTTTGGCGATTAATGGTAAGAAAACCGTCAGCGAGCTGCATAAAGAACTTGGTAACATTATGTGGGAAAATGTCGGGATGGCAAGAAGCAAAGAAACCCTCACTAATGCTCTCAAGCTGATTCCAGAGCTTCGCGATGAATTCTGGAACAATGTCAAGGTAACCGGTGAAGGTAAATCACTCAACCAGCAGTTGGAAAATGCTGGACGAGTGGCTGATTTCCTTGAATTTGCTGAAATGATGGCTGAAGACGCGCTGAACCGTGAAGAGTCCTGTGGTGGTCACTTCCGAATTGAGCATCAGACTGATGAAGGTGAAGCAACGCGTGATGATGAAAACTTCAGTTACGTTGCTGCTTGGGAATTCAAAGGAACCGGAGTTAAGCCTGAATTACACAAAGAACCTTTGGAATTTGAAAGAGTTCATCTTGCCGTGAGGAGTTATAAATAATGGACCTTACATTGCATGTATGGCGCCAGAAGGGGCCACAGGATAAAGGGAAGCTGGAAACTTACCCAGCTAAAAATGTCAGTCCAGATATGTCCTTCTTGGAGATGCTGGATGAAATTAATGATGGGTTGATTCGGGAAGGCAAAGACCCAATTGCCTTTGATCATGATTGTCGTGAGGGAATCTGTGGCATGTGTTCACAGGTTATTAATGGACGGCCACATGGTAAGCAAGAAGGAACAACGGTTTGCCAGTTGCATATGCGTCAATATAATGATGGTGATGAAATCTTTATTGAGCCGTGGAGAGCCAAGGCGTTCCCGATTCGTAAAGACCTGATTGTTGACCGGACTTCACTCGATGCTATTATGCAGGCAGGTGGTTACGTCTCCTGTC
>JAOZQF010000014.1 GCA_029932345.1 Desulfuromusa sp.
TCCCAAGGGATCCACAATGAGAACAAATATTGTCGTTGATGATGATCTGATGGCCGAAGCAATGGAATTAAGCGATATAAAAACCAAAAAAGGGGTTGTCGATCAGGCTCTTAATCTCCTGGTACAAGTCAAAAAACAGGAGAAGATTCGCCGTTTACGGGGCAAATTGAGCTGGGAAGGGAACTTGGATGAACTGAGAACTGACCGATGATTCTGGTCGACTCCTCGGTATGGATAAATTATTTTAACGGTAAAATAACCTGGCAAACTGAAATGCTTGATCAAATGCTGCAACAAATCCCTGTCTGTACGGGAGATTTAATTCTCACGGAGGTATTGCAGGGGTTTCGAAAAGATCATGAATATAAAAAAGCCAAGGAGGTTTTAAGCATCCTCCCCTGCAAACAGCTCGGCGGCTATGACATTGCAATTCAAAGCGCCGAAAATTACAGAACATTGCGCAAAAAGGGGATCACCGTCCGTAAAACTATAGATATCATCATTGGAACATTCTGCATTGTTGAAAATATTCCCCTATTGCATGACGACAGAGACTTTGATCCGCTGACAGAACATTTATCGCTGAAAACAATTTCTCAGACAATTATGTAGGATCTGGCACTCTGTGGGTGCTAACGTACCCCGATATTACGAATCCCCTCCGGTCGCCAGGCGGGAGAAATAACATAACTCCCCTTCCCTTTTACCGTCAGAAGACTCCCCGACATCACAGTAAACTCACCATGCCGATCATTGACCCGATCCAGAGATTCTGTCAGTTGTTCCCGCCGCCGTTCTTCCGGCAACAATGGGAGCTGCTGACCGAGATATTGTAAATTTGACAACCGGACTCCAAGCAAACGAACCGGCAAGGTCATCAAGAGTCGATCAAAGATATGGAGAGCCGCGCGATAAATTTCTTCACTGCGATGGATAGGGGTCGCTTGAATCTGCTGCCGGCTATAAGTGGAAAAATCACTATGGCGAATCGTCAAGGTGACGGTTCGACCACTCATCCCGTAACGTCTGGCTCGCCGCCCGACCATTTCTGCCAGTTGGGCTAAAAACCGGGCAACATCTTCCCGCAAACTGATATCTTTACGCAGCGTCATACTGTGACCAATGGTTTTCACTTCCGCTTCCTGCTCAGGTGAAAGGACCGCACCGGGATCAATTCCCCGCCCCATCAAAACTAATTTTTCACCAACAATACCAAATTGTCGCTTAAGTTTCTTAACCGGATAACGCCCCAACTCACCACAGCTGAAAACTCCCAATTGGTTCAATTTTTGTGTTGTTTTGCGACCGATGCCACAAATTTCTTCAATCGGGAGGTCCTTCAGTAAATTCGCAACCATCTCAGGGACAATCAAGGTTAATCCATCCGGCTTATGCAAATCAGAAGCGAGCTTCGCCAACAATTTATTGGGGGCAATTCCAACCGAACAGGTCAAACCCAACCGGGTCTTAATCCGCGATTTAATCAGATAGGCAATCCGCCGGGCACTGCCGAAATAGTGCAGAGAGCCAGAGACATCAAGGAATGCCTCATCCACCGAAGAGATCTCTACCAGCGGGGTATAATCCTGGAAAATCAACATAATCTGGCTTGAGACATGAGTATAGAGACGATTATTTGCTTTAACCAGCAGCAGCCCGGGACATTTCTGCCGGGCTTCGTAAAGGGTCATCCCGGTTTTCACCCCATATTCACGTGCTTCATAAGAAGAGGTCAAAATGATGGTCCGCTGCTGACTGCCAACCACGGCAACTGGCTGCCCACGCAGAGCGGGATTGGATTGTTGTTCCACCGCTGCAAAAAAAGCATTCATATCGATATGCATAATCGTGCGCATCATAGAAGAGCCTCAATCATCTCCAGTCGCCAATGGGCTTCGGTCGGGCTGTAAACCAGTTCGTAAAGTGCTCCCCCATCGCTCACGTGGAAATAGATCAGGGAAACCGCTCCACGCTTCTCGTGCCAGCTATTGGTCACCTGCTGAATCCGGTGTTGTTTGCGCTGCAGATCAAACCAGACCGGCTTGATCTGACCACCGGGGCCATGGATCACCCCGACCCGGATATCATCAACCACCTCCCGCACGATCAAGATCCCAGCAGACGAAAGATACCGGTGACTTTTCCAAGAATAGTCACTTCACCATCACTGGCAGAGAGTATTATTGGTTGGAGACGAGAGTTTTCCGGCTGCAGGCGAATGTACCCAGCTTCTTGATAAAAACGCTTCAGCGTGGCTTCACCATCGAGCATGGCAACAACAATATCACCGTTATCGACAGTCGCTTGCGGGCTGACAACCGCCAGGTCACCATCAGCGATCTGCGCCTCGATCATCGAATCACCCCGCACCCGTAATATAAAAGAGTCGGCACCCTTAGTCAGGGCCACATCGACACTCAAATAATCTTCTACATATTCCAGTGCTTCACTTAAAGGTCCTGCGGCAATCGAACCGACAATCGGTAACGACAATGAAGAAGAACGTCCCAGAACAACAATTCCCCGAGAACTCCCTGCAGTCCGCTGGATATAGCCCTTCTTTTCCAAAGCACCCAGATGACGTAAAACCCCCAAGTTTCCCCGGATTTCAAGGTGCGCTGCAATCTCCTGCAGGGTTGGGGGATAGCCGTGCTGGTCAAGATAATCGATAATGAACTGATAAACCTGCTGCTGGCGAAGGGTGAGTTTTGGCATAGCGGCTCCATAGAATAGTTACTATAAAGTAACTATCACTCAAAGAGAGGGGTGTCAAGGGAGAAGTTTATTGCTGAACAACCGTCGCAGAATTATTGACAAGCATCTTACTTGAATGGTCTAATGCCGACCATTTTAACAATCAAGGAGTCTAAAATTGAGGACTGACAAACCGATCACTTATAAAGATGCCGGGGTAGATATCGATGCAGGGAATCATTTCGTTGATCTGATCAAACCACTGGTGAAGCAGACGTCCCGCCCCGAAGTCCTCACCGATATTGGTGGTTTTGGTGGTCTTTTTTCACTCAATAGCAGCAAGTACCAACGCCCGACACTGGTTGCGGCAACAGATGGTGTTGGCACCAAACTGAAGCTCGCCTTCATGCTCGACAAACACGATACCGTCGGCATTGATCTGGTTGCAATGTGTGTTAATGATATTATCGTTCAGGGGGCGGAACCGCTGTTCTTTCTGGACTATCTGGCGACAGCTAAACTATCTCCCGAGCAAGCGGTAGAAGTTGTCAGAGGGATTGCAGAAGGGTGTCAGCAAGCAAACTGTGCATTACTGGGGGGAGAAACAGCCGAGATGCCCGGCATGTATTCAGGTGGAGAATACGACCTGGCTGGATTTTCTGTTGGAGTTGTCGATAATGATAAAATCATTGATGGCTCAACGATCGCAACAGGTGACCAGATTATTGGTATTGCCTCCTCCGGATTACACTCCAATGGCTTCTCTCTGGCGCGAAAGATCCTTCTGGAAACGCTGCATCTTGATTTAGCAACCCAACCCGATGATCTGGACAAACCTCTCGGGCAAGAGCTTCTGACGCCGACCAGAATTTACGTCAAGAGCATTCTCAACCTGATAAAAAGCTTTGATATTAAAGGGATTGCCCACATTACCGGTGGAGGCTTACTGGAAAATATCCCGCGCATTCTACCTCACCATTGCAAAGCAGTTATCAATAAAGAGAGTTGGGAGAAACCGGCAATCTTTGAATTATTACGCCAGGGGGGACATATTCCAGAAGAGGAAATGTATCGAACCTTTAACTATGGAATCGGTATGATTCTGGTGGTATCACCAGACAACGTTGAAGAGATCATCGGCCGTCTTGCCGATCTTGGCGACAAGGCCTATTTGATTGGCGAGATAAACAAAGCGGAAACAGCGTCGGTTGAACTCATCTGAATCGATCCTGAAGATTATAGAGAGCAGTAACAATGGGGACAAAACAAAAATTACGCCTGGCTGTCCTGGCTTCCGGTAGCGGTACAAATCTTCAGT
Source organism: Desulfuromusa sp. (assembly GCA_029932345.1). GTDB lineage: Bacteria > Desulfobacterota > Desulfuromonadia > Desulfuromonadales > Geopsychrobacteraceae > Desulfuromusa. The sequence goes on from JAOZQF010000014.1 coordinate 4,013, forward strand.
CCATTATAGACCAATCTCAACAGGGGCTGCTGGATGCCGAAATCTGCCTGGTGATCAGTAATAATCCCGGGGCGGGTGCGCTAACACGAGCCGCTCAGGCAGGAATAAAGACCCTCTGCATCAATCACCGCGAATTTGACACCCGGGAAGAGTTTGATCGGGCGGTTATTGCTGGAGTACAGAAAGTCGGTGCCGAATTGATTGTTTTAGCCGGCTTTATGCGCATCATTTCTGCACTTTTTCTACAGGCTTTTCCGCAGAAAATCATCAACATTCATCCATCTCTATTGCCTTCATTTCCGGGCCTACACGTCCAGCAGAAGGCCATTGAATATGGGGCAAAGTTCTCCGGCTGTACGGTTCATTTTGTTGATTCCGGAGTGGATACCGGCCCGATTATTATCCAGGCGGTTGTGCCGATTTTCCATGATGATTCCGAAGAAACCCTTGCTGCACGCATTCTTGAACAGGAACACAAAATCTACCCTCAGGCGATCCAGTGGATTGCTGAAGGACGGATTAAAATTGTTGATCGGCAAGTACAAATTATCGATAGTGGGTCTACTGAAGGAACTCTCACCAATCCATCCATTCCCTAGGAGCCTGGTGATGAGATGGTCTCCTAATAACTAAAGTTAAACACTATGGCTACAATACTCGTCAGCAGTTGTCTGCTCGGCTTAAAAACCCGTTATGATGGTACCGATAATTACAGTCAAACCGTCATTGACCATATCAGGGAGAATCGACTCACTCCGATTCCAGTCTGCCCCGAACAGTTAGCTGGATTATCAACTCCCCGGTCAAAATGTTGGTTCAGTCGTGGTGATGGAGAAGCAGTTCTTTCCGGTCATGGTGAACTGATCAATGAGGAGGGAGAAGATGTGACCGAAAGCTTTCTTTTTGGTGCAGATGAAACCCTTAAAATTGCATTACTGACCGATTGTAAAATGGCGATTTTGCAACAACGCAGCCCATCCTGTGGATCACAAAAAATATATTTAAATGATGAACTGGTCGATGGGGTTGGCGTCACCACTGCGCTGCTGAAAAAAAATGGCTTGAAAGTTTTTGGTGATGACGATTTACACAGCTAAAAATCTTTGAAACTATTTGCATCCAGAAACAATATATGCTACTAATGCGCGTTCGAATCTTTCAGGAGGAATGACGAAATGTCCAAACAATGTGAAATCTGCGGAAAAAAACCTGTCACCGGAAACAATGTCAGTCACGCGCACAACAAAACCCGGACTGTATGGAATCCAAATTTGCAAAAAATAAGAGCTATTCAAAACGGTTCGGTGAAAACAATTAAAGTTTGCACCCGCTGTATCCGCTCAGGTAAGGTTCAAAAGGTCGTTTAATTTCAACCTTTTAAAAAAACCAAAATCAAAGGGATGGTCGTTATGGCCATCCCTTTTTCTCGTTTAACTTCTGTCTCACTCTCTGGCTCACTCCCCCAGATAGGCAACCGCATCAATTTCCACCAATGCACCTTTTGGCAGAGCAGAGACCTCTACCGTTGCCCTTGCCGGAGCAACAGCGCCACAAAAACTGCCATAAATTTCATTAACAACGGCAAAATCTTCCAGATTTGTCAGATATATGGTGGTTTTCACCACAGCGTTAAAATCAACCCCGGCGGCAGCCAGAACGTATTTTAAATTTTTCAGAGATTGTCCGGTCTGTTCCTCGATGCCACCAGCCACCAGCTCACCAGTTTCTGCATCTAACGGAACCTGACCTGAGCAGTAGAGAAAATCACCGGCTTTTACCGCCTGAGAATAAGGACCAAGTGCTGCCGGTGCTGCTGCTGTCTCAACTTTAGTTAATTGCATAAATACCCCTTGAGTAAATATTAAACGACAATTTAATTTTTAATCCGTTCAACGCGATTCACACCCTTAACTTTTTTAATCTCACGAATGACTCGATTCAGATGCTCAAGATTTTCAACATCAATCTCAAACAAGTTTGTCCCCTTTTCATCTCCACGGGCATGGACACTGGCGCTGCAGATGTTTGCATCGGCATTGGTAATTGCCCCGGAAATTCCGACCAACATCCCTTTCTGGTCGGAACAGACGACTTGAATCTTAACCGGTCGGGTTGTTTTGCGCTGCATATCCCACTCAATATCGACCCGACGATCTATGTCGCTGGCCAAAACCTGAGGACAATTTTTTGCATGGACGGTCAAACCCCTCCCCCGGGTAATAAATCCGGTCACCGGCTCCCCGGGGAGGGGATTACAACAGTTGGCAAAACGGACCATGACGTTATCAATACCACCAATTAAAATGGCACTTTGTGGCTTGCGCCGCGTAAGCCGTTCCAGGACTTTGCCCAGGGAACCGCCCTTACCCGGCTGTTGTTTCTGCAGCTCTTTCGGCAGGGCACTGGAAACAAACTGACCAGCAGAGAGCTTTCCATAGCCAATCGCCGCAAAAATATCCTCAGTTGATTTAAACCCGAATTCATTGATCGCCGGAGAAAAGCTCTCTAGAGAGGTGGCCCTTTTCAAACTGTAGTGATGTTTTCGCAACTCTTTTTCAAGCAGTTCCCGCCCGAGTTCAATACTTTTTTCCCGCTGTTCTGCCTTAACCCAGTGCCGTATTTTATTACGCGCTTTAGATGTTTTTACAAAAGAGAGCCAATCTTTACTTGGCGTCTGATGTGCTGAGGTCAGAACTTCAATAATGTCACCATTCTTGAGTTGAGTTTTTAAAGGGCTCAGCTTGCTATTAATCCGAGCACCGACACAATGGTAACCAACATCGGTGTGGACAGCAAAGGCAAAATCTATGGGACAGGATCCTTTAGGCAGCTCTTTCACATCGCCGTTAGGGGTAAAAACATAAACCTCTTCAGGAAAGAGATCAATCGATGAGGTTCCAGAAGCACCCGGTTCCGCACTCACATCGCGCTGCCATTCCAGAACCTGACGGAGCCAATTAAAGCGCTGGTCATCCCGTCCGGTCACAGCAACGGCCCCACCCTCTTTGTATTTCCAATGAGCGGCAACACCCTCTTCGGCAATCCGATGCATCTCCCGCGTTCGGATCTGAATCTCCATCCGTTCGGCAAACGGTCCGATGACTACGGTATGTAACGATTGGTACATATTCGTTTTCGGCATAGCGATATAATCTTTAAACCGACCCGGAATTGGCTTCCAGGTCGCATGGACCAGACCCAGAACCTCATAACATTCTCGTACCGAATCAACCAGAACCCGGAAAGCGGTCAAATCATAAATCTCATCCAGACCAACACCGGTCCGTTCCATCTTGCGGTATACCGAATAGAAGTGCTTGAAACGTCCGGTTACTTCACCCTGAATTTTATTCTGCTGCAGCAGTTCATGAATTTTCTCACGAACATTATCAACATACTCACCACGCTCTTCTTTATGTGCCGATATCCTTCGGGCAAGTGCCATATATTTTTCTGGCTCAAGGACCTTTAAAGCTGAATCCTCTAATTCACCTTTAAGCCAACTGATTCCTAAACGGTTGGCCAAGGGGGCATAGATCTCCAAAGTTTCCCGGGAATAAGCAATCTGTTCCTCTTCCCGTCGCTGACCGATGTGCCGCATCTCACTCACCCGAACCGCAAGGTAAACAAGAATCACCCGCAGATCACGAGCCATAGCAACAAACATTTTACGGAAGCTCTCAACCTGCTGCTGATCACTCTGCCGATAGGGAATGTTGCTGATCTTATTACCGGTATCAATGAGGCGCAGAACTTCCTCACCAAATTCCTCTTCCAGTTCATCCCGAGTCACCCGGCCAGGAGAGAGAGAATCATGGAGAATACCAACAATCAGGGTTGTTTCATCGACTTTTAAACGGGCAAGGATAGATGCGACTTCAAGGGAGTGCTGAAGATAATTGAAACCAGCAGAAGTCTCATTGTCAGGATGGGCCCGGATGCAAAAATCCCGAGCCCGAATCAGGAGACTCGGATCAACCTGGGGTTGATAGTCCTGCAGTGTCTCAATAATATCTTCTATTTTAAACATAGACGCGTCCGGAAGAAAATTTTCCGATTCAACGTTCAGAAAAGGTAACAAGGTAAATCCCCCCTCCCCCTATCCGACAGGAAGGGGGGGGGATTTCAGTGTTTTGGGGTCGGTATTTCGAACTCAACGCGATCGGCTGCAATTTCACGCAAGGCAACAACAATCTTTTTATTCCCCGATTTATTTTCAATCAGTGGTTCTGCCCCCTTATACAATTGCTTTGCCCTTTTTGCAGCAACCATGGCCAACAGGAATCGATTTGGGATAACGTCCAGACAATCTTCTACGGTTACACGTGCCATTTATTTTTCTCCCTTAATGGTCAATTTATCTAACAAGTACGCAGTACGATGACTGCGACAACGTTCTGCAGTAACAATTGCAACGATCCGATCTCGTGCCAACTTAAAATCATCATTAACGACTAAATAATCATACCAGAATGCTTGGGAAATTTCCTCTCTGGAATTTTCCAGGCGGCGCTGTATGACAGTTTCGTCATCGGTACCACGATCACGCAGCCGTTTTTCTAATTCGGCATAATCTGGAGGGAGGATGAAGATAAAAACCCCCCGCTCATAACTATGCTTAATTTGTGCTGCTCCCTGGCAATCAATATCCAGAAGCAAATCTGTCCCCTGCTGTGCCGCATCAGTTAAGGTTTGCAGCGAAGTTCCGTATAAATTTCCATGAACCTCAGCCCACTCCGCCAACTCTTTCGCCGCAATTTTTTTCTGAAATGCCTCTGCTTCGATGAAATAATAGTCAACACCCTCTTGTTCCCCACCCCGCTTCTCCCGAGTAGTAAACGATACAGATTGACGTAAATCACTCAAACTGTCAATCAGTTCCCGACAAAGAGACGTTTTACCCGCCCCGGAAGGGGCTGACAGAACAAATAAAATACCCTCCCGATGATTTAATCTATTCAATGTTCTGTACCTGCTCACGGATTTTTTCTAATTCTGATTTCAGTGCCACCACCTGTCGGGTCAAAGTTGCATCGTTCGATTTTGAACCCATGGTGTTGGCTTCGCGATTTAATTCCTGAACCAGGAAATCCAGCTGTCGTCCAACCGGTTCGTTGAGTTGTAATAAATCTGAAAATTGATCCAGATGACTATTAAACCGGGTGATCTCTTCTGTGATATCACAACGATCTGCAAAAATTGCGATCTCCTGGGCAACCCGTTGCGGATCACCACCATTCTCCTGCAATCGAGCCAGTCTCTCACGCAACTTCTGTTGCCACTCCAATGGCACCTGAGCGGCAGATTGTTCTATCGTTTTAAGAGATTCTGACAATAGAGCCAGGCGGTTCTCCATATCAATCTGGGTCGCAACACCCTCTTTCTGACGCATCTCCTGGATCGAACTCAACGCATTTTTGATCGCCAGAGAGAGGCAGGTCCAGAGATCATCACGGGCAAATTCGACATCTTTCAAAACCATGACATCTTTCTGAGCTGCAAGAAATTCAAGACTTATTTCACCGGAACAACCACTCACCTGCTGTAAATCGTTAAAAGCTTCTATGTATGCCTTCGCGACCTGATGATCAATAACCGGCTTTGTAGTTAGCCGGGTCATCTGCTCCTGGGTGATATAAACATCAATTTTACCACGCTTCAACTCCGCCGACACTTGCTTTTTTATGTTCGTCTCAAGGGGAGCCAGCAATCGGGGAGACCTGATATTGATATCACCATAACGGTGATTAACCGCTTTTATTTCAACAGCAAATGATAGGTCCCCAACCTCTGCCTGGCCACGGCCATAACCGGTCATACTTTTGATCATCAGTTATTACTCCTAAATTTCCGGCATTATCAGATACCCACCAACAAACCTGGTTCATCATTAACCGGCAGTTGAAAACTACCTGCGTTGCGATCGCTGTGTTGAATCACCCGTTACTGCAAAAAATTCAATTCGGGTTTTTCATCAAGTAAATTATACTTTACACATAACTCAAAAAAAAGTTGTAAACTCTGTAAATGCTCAGCTTCCAACTGATAATCAATGGTCTTCCAGTAATTAACCACCGTTTCAATATCCAGACCAGCAGCTTCTGCCACACCCTTTGCGACTGGATAGAGGTCAGCCATTAACTGCCTTTGAGACTTTTGCAGTTGCTCACCCAGAGCCGCCAGCTCAAGAGGAAACCGGTCCAGAACGTTACGATGAATCATCCAGAGGGCAAAAACAAACGGCAGCCCCGTTTGTTGATACCAGATCTCGCCAAGATCAAAAACCTGCATTCCAGACGGTAATTGACCGGCAAGACGCAGAGCTCTATCGCCGATTAACAAAGCCGGTTTACGTTCTCTGATGAGAGTCTCGATGGGGAGATCGGGAACTGTATCGGTCACATTGTGAAGGTTGTAAAACTCACGAAAAATGATCCTCAACAGGTTAATTGATGTTGCTGATTCCCCGGTTATTGAAATTTCCCGACCCGATAGTTCAGACAAGTCAACCGGAGAAAAGAGCAGGACACTTTTAACTCGACCGAATGAAGAGATAGAATGACCGGGAAGCAATAGATATTTCTTCCAGTTTCTAGCGTACTCAAACGAAGACGAGGGGCTGACATCCAACCGACCCTGTTGCAGCATCTGATTCAGTTCAGATGGAACTCCGGTAATGAACTCTCCATGAAAGCCATTTTCTTTAAGATGGTGAAAAAAGGGGATACAGTTTAAGTAGGGGATATAACCCAGTGTCAGTCCTGCCGATAACTCCATAAAGAGCACCCATATTGGTCAACAAACGACAGGCGGGAGATTATCCCGCCTGTCGTTTGAATATATATAAATGTATTTTTAAATTTTAACCCGCTCTAAAAAATTGGTGTCAAAATTACCATCGTTAAAATCTTTATTTGCCATCATTTTCAGATGAAATGGTATCGTGGTTTTAATCCCCTCGATAATATATTCATCAAGGGCACATGCCATCCGCTTAATTGCCTCTTCACGAGTTTCAGCATGGACAATCAGTTTTCCAATCATCGAATCATAATGGGGCAAAACTGTGTACTGGTCATACATCGCACTTTCAACCCGCACACCCATCCCGGTAGGAGTGTGATAACCATTAATTTTCCCGGGAAATGGGGTAAATTTTTCAGGATCTTCGGCATTAATCCGGCACTCAATAGAGTGACCGCTGATTTTGATATCTTCCTGCTTATAACGGAGTGGCAATCCTGCGGCCGAGTTGATCTGCTCTTTAACAATATCAACACCTGTCACCATCTCGGTCACCGGATGTTCAACCTGAACCCGGGTGTTCATCTCCATAAAATAAAAACTGCCATCGGTATCAAGTAAATACTCAACCGTCCCAACGCTGGAATAATTGACCGCCTTAGCGGCAGCAACAGCACAAGCGCCCATTTCTTCCCGCAATTCCGGAGTCAAAACGGGACAAGGGGCTTCTTCAATTAACTTTTGATGGCGACGCTGAATAGAGCAATCCCGCTCTCCTAAGTGGATGACATTACCGTGTTTATCCCCCATGACCTGAATTTCTACGTGGCGGGGATGTTCACAGAACTTTTCAATATAGACATCAGCCTTACCAAACCCGGCCTGAGCTTCGGTACGTGCCGTTGCCAATGCGTTGCCTAAAGAGGCCGGAGAATGAACTATTTTCATACCACGACCACCACCACCGGCAGAAGCCTTGATAATCACCGGATAACCAATATCATCAGCAATTTCCTGTGCTTCCTCCAGCGTTTCAACACTTTCATTGGTTCCGGGGAGAATCGGAACTCCTGCTGCAGTAACTGTCTGTCTGGCACTGATTTTATCCCCCATCCGCCGCATATTCTCAGCAGTCGGGCCAATAAAGGTGATTCCACACTGTTCACAGATCTCTGCAAATTCGGCATTTTCAGAAAGAAAACCATATCCCGGGTGAATAGCATCTGCGTCGGCAATCTCTGCAGCGCTGATAATTGCTTTCATATTGAGATAACTGTCAGCACTTGCTGCAGGGCCAATACAGATACTTTCATCAGCCAGACTGACATGCAGAGCGTCATGATCGACATCAGAATGGACTGCAACAGATTTGATCCCCATCTCTTTACAGGCACGAATGATCCGTATGGCAATTTCACCACGGTTGGCTATAAGTATTTTATGAAACATTTTATCAACTCCCCGGAAGAGCACTCTTTTAGAGTTTGTAAACAATGTTCAGACTATTGTCTCTCTATTCCTGCTGCAGATTAAAGCCGCTCAACCAGGAAGAGAGTTTCTCCAAACTCAACAGGAGTTGCATCAGCCTTGACAATCTCGACAATCTTGCACTTAAACTCTGCCTCTATTTCATTGTACATCTTCATTGCTTCAACCAGGCAAAGAGTCTGACCTGCCTCAACAACATCTCCAACCTCCACAAATGGAGCGGCATCTGGTGACGGTTTGCGGTAAACCGTACCAACCATGGGCGATGGAACAGCATCATACATATCATTAACCGCGGGGGCTGAGGCACCTGGGGACGCTTCTGTTGCCCGGCTCACCGGTTCCGGAATCACTGCAGCGACAGGAGCTTGTGGAGCCGCAAACTGGACAAACTCTTTTTCTGGCCCCCGTTTGATATGGATTTTTTCTCCTTCGGTTTCCAGATTAAATTCAGTAATATCAGTTTCGGTCACCAACTTGATCAAACTTTTCAGATCTTTCAGTTCCATTGTTTGTCCTCCTGAAAAACTTTTATAAACTTAATTGTTTGAATTGTTTTGGAATTGAAGTTAAACACTCAAAACCATCTTTAGTTACAACAACTGTATCCTCTATTCGTACACCACCAATCCCGGGAATATAGATCCCCGGCTCTACAGTAAAAACCATCCCCTCACGCAGCGTTAGCTCAGAGTGTGACGATACCGCAGGATATTCGTGGACTTCTAATCCTACACCATGTCCCAGGCCATGGCCAAAGTATTCTCCGTACCCCCGGGACGAAATAAAATCCCGAGCAGTCGCATCCAGATCACAGATTGGCAACTCTGGCCGAATTAAGGCAAGTGCTGAATCATGAGCTTCTAACACAATATCAAAAATTTGTCGAAGTTTTCTGTCAATTTTACCAATTGCCAGGGTAACAGTCTCATCTGAATGGTAACCATCCACCCTGGTACCAAAATCTATAGTCACCAACTCCCCTGCCCCGATTTTTTTATCACTGGCAACACCATGAGGCAAAGCCCCCCGAAGACCCGAAGCAACAATAAAGTCAAAGGCGTTAGCCTCACCACCCAGCCGTTTTAACTCGAATTCAAGCTCTCTGGCTATTTCGATTTCGCTGATACCAGCCTTTATCTGCGGTAGAACTGCAGCAAAAGCTTTTTGATTTAAATTTGCAGCAGCCCTAAGGGCAACTAATTCACCCGTCGTCTTAATTCCACGGAGCGACCGTAATTGCGTAGTGAGTGGACACCAATCAAGAGAGGTTTTTGCCAACCCGGCTAATTCATTAAACAGAGCAACACTCACAGCCGCTGCGTCAAAACCAATCCGGCGGCACTTCCAGGTGGAGAGTTGCTTGATCACCGCGGCTAATTTATTTTTATAGCTGTGAATCTGATCGGCCTTGACCTGCTCTTGAGCTTGCTCAATATAACGCGAATCGGTTAAAAAAACCGAGCTATCACCCCTGATAAGCAAAACGCCATCTGTGCCGGTAAATCCACACAAATAGCGCATATCAGGAAGACCAAAAATAATTAAAGCATCAAGCTTTTCAACAGACAAAAGATCTCTGATGAAATGAGTTTGCGGTTCAGTCACTCTCCATCCTGTTTTGTATATGGTTCGACAATGCACGCAACGCTAAGCTGTAACCAAAAGGACCAAAGCCGGCAATCTGACCGATTGCAACGGGTGCGATATAAGAGTGTTGCCGAAACTCCTCCCGGGCATGGATATTAGAGAGGTGGATTTCAATTGTTGGCAGAGCAACTCCACTAATAGCATCACGTAAAGCAATACTGGTATGGGTATATCCACCGGGGTTAATTATAATACCAGAAAAATCTTCCTGAACCGCTCGCTGCACCTGGTCAATAAGATCTCCCTCATGATTTGATTGATAGGCTTCCACGACATAGCCGAGAGAATTAGCTTCTGCCCCTAGCTCCTCCATAATCTGGTTGAGTGAGGTGTGACCATAAATCTCCGGCTCTCGAGTTCCCAATAAATTCAAATTTGGGCCATTCAGAACTAGTAATTTCATAGATCAGACCAATAACTGTCGCAATGCCGGGGCTTCACGCATAAGTAGATAACGTCCCTGACCGTAATTCCCGTTACGATTAACCAGCAGAGTAACAAAATATTCATCGGTTAAGGTATGAATTATTATATAGTACTTCTCAGTCTTAATCGAAACTTCATCTAACATCCCGATTTTCAAGATATCGGCAGCATTCCGAATCTCCTTGAGGACATTTGAGTATTCAATGCCGACAAGGTTCAAATCAAGTTGATTGACATCCGTACTATAGTGGTCAATTCCGATACCATCATAACCCATTAAAACAGCACCAATGGATCCCGAACAATCTGCAACAATCTTCTCCAAAATATCTTTAAACATTCTCTCGCCTTTGTTGAATATTAGAGAGCCAACGATTCAATGTACTCAAAACTGGATCATCCGACTGGTTCTCCTGGGAATCAGGAACAGTGACCTCTACTTCTAGCTCAGGCTGCGATTGAACAGCTACCCCGACCTCCTCAACAGAGTCATCAGAGACCGATGAGCTATTTTCCTGCAGTTCAGATATTACTCCATCTGACCCTTTATTACTATGTTGGTTCTCTTCGAACAGCTGAGATTCCAGCTCCTTCACCCTCCGGCGAAAGGATAAATCATCCGGGTTCTGGATCGACAAACGCTGAAAAAGATCAAGTGCTTTAGCGGTTAATCCCTGGACCAAATACAATTCAGCCAAGGTTGAAGAGACTAAGGGTGAGGTTTTTTCAACTGATTCAACAGTTGGTTCAACCTGGGCAATTGGCTCTTCCTCCCTGCTTTCTTTTTCATCAGGTAGTGAGAGAAGTAATTTATTGATAACCGGATCGGCAGGGCTTAAAGATCTTGCGCTGAGCAGTAATTGACGTGCCGCCTCTTCATCACCCAACAAAATCTGCACCCGTGCATAACCGACCAAAGCAGCAAGGTTGTCCTGATCGAACTTTAGCGCCTGCTCAAAGGCGACAACCGATCCATCAAAATCTTCTAACTGACAAAGAATCCGGGCCAACACAATATATGCAGCACTGACATCGGGGTGGAGATCCAAACCTTTAGAGATGATCTGCCGGGCATCGTCAAACATCCCCATTTTCCGGTAAGTTTCAGCCAACGAAATAAAAATCGTGGAACTGGGATCCTTGACGAGAATTTCTGTATAAGCAGCGATTTTGCCTAAAAGCAGGCTCTGCTGATTTTGTTCAATCATGATAACCTCATAAATGTTTGACAAAAGGCGAAAAAACCGCTGAGATATCATCTACCTGGTGCAAAAAACACTCACCAATCCCACGGTTAAGAACCATGGTAAGATGACCCTGCTTAACCTTTTTATCCCTCTGCATGGCAACAACATACTCCTCCAGAGAAAAATCGGGGGGATCGATCGGCAGGTCAAAAGCTGATAACAAATCACTTAAACGCTGCACCTCCTGTGGCAAACAGAAACCCTGACCAGCAGCTATTTTTGCCGCAACAACCATTCCAATAGCAACCGCCTCACCATGCTTAAATTGACCGTAACCTGATAATTTTTCAATCGCATGTCCAAAGGTGTGACCATAGTTTAAAAAGGCACGGACCGACCCTTCTCGCTCGTCCCGTGCAACTATTTCCCCCTTCAACTGACAAGATCTTCTGATGGCATAAACAATCGATTCTGGTTTCCTGTTTTTCAAATTTTCAATATTGTCTTCAAGCCAACAGAAAAAGTTACTGTCACAGATGACCCCATATTTGATGACCTCAGCCATGCCGGCAGAGAGATCTCTCGGTTCCAGAGTATTCAGTGTGGTTATATCGATAAAAACCATTTCAGGTTGATAAAAAGCACCGATCAAATTTTTTCCAAGAGGGTGGTTGATTGCAGTCTTTCCCCCAACAGAACTATCCACCTGCGCAAGCAAAGTCGTCGGCACCTGAACATAAGGAATTCCACGCAAAAAGGTTGCAGCAGCAAACCCTGCTATGTCGCCGATAACTCCTCCACCCAGGGCAATTAAACCACAACCGCGATCAAATTCATTCTCAATCAAAAAATCATAAATTGACTCGAGTGTTGTTATAGATTTGTAATTTTCGCCATCGGGGATATTGAACTGCGTCGGTATAAATCCAGAGGTTTCTAGTGAAGTACAGGTCATTGAACCATAAAGATTGTCAACGGTCGGATTGGAGATCACTGCGACCCGTTTTGGAAAGTTGAGATGGGAGAGTTCTTGACCCAAACTGGCAAGAGAATCTGAATTGATCAGTATTGAGTAGCTCCGCTCCGCCAAGTGAACATCTACACTTTCCAACAGTTCCACCTTTTTTTGAAAAAAAAAGGGCAGGTTTCCCTGCCCTTTAAGATTATTTCGCTAGCAAATCTTAGTTGTCGACAACAATCCGTGGTGTGATGAAAATCAGTAATTCGTTCTTGATGATCTGTTTCTTCTGCGATTTGAACAAATTCCCAAGAAGCGGAATGGACATCAGAAAAGGAACTCCATCCTCAGACTCAATAAAACTCTCAACAAATATACCACCGATGACTGTTGTTTCACCATCACGAATCAAAACTTTTGTTTCAGCTTTCTTGGTATCGATACTTGGAGCACCTGCCAGAGGGGTAAACGATGGAGAGTCATTGGTCGCCAGGATATCGAGAAGTATTGTCCCATCAGGATTGATAACCGGGGTCACTTCTAGTTTTAATTCAGCATCGACAAATTCTGTTTTAGGTCCATCATCACCCGAGGATTGATAAGGGATCGACGTACCTTGACTGATGGTCGCCGATTCACCATTAAGGGTCGTAACTCGGGGTGTCGAAATAACTTTCCCTTTACCATCAGATTCTAATGCTGAAATCTGCATATCTAAAGTGCCAATGCTAAGAACTGACTCACCAAGCCTGAAAGCAGACCCAAAACCAGCGGTGGAAGCCATTTGACCAACTCCACCGACCTGGGAGGTATTCACTTGAAAACCACCACCCGCATTTGTCACATTTTCCAGATAGTCACTCGGAGTATGTGTATAGCCCCAATTGACCCCTAAGTCTCTGGAGTAATTGGAGTTAACTTCTACAATCCGGGCCTCAATCATCACTTGCCGTACCGGTGTATCCAGAATAATTATTAAATCTTTAATTTTTTGAATTCGACCGGGAACGTCGGTCACGATAAGCAATTTATCACGATTATCTTCGGTAATACTGCCGCGATCACTGAGAAGTTCACTGCATGGCCCCGAAACATCTCCCAAGCCCGCATAATTAACTGCTATAACTTCTGTGACCAATGGCTCAATCTGTTCCTGCGAATGGGCTGCCGTCAGTTCAGTTTCTTTCATTGAACGGATCACCTCTTTAGGCAGAACCCGGACAACATTTCCCTCTTGAATCATCCCAAGACCGGTCACATCGAGGATCAACTCCAGTGCCTGATCCCAGGGGACATCAATTAAACGAAGGGTAACATTTCCTTTAACTGCATCCGATGCAATTAAATTCAAGTCACTTATCTCTGCAATTAAACGGAGGATATCCCGTACATCAGCATTATCAAAAACCAGGGAGGTTTTTTCACCAGTGTAAATTTTACCCGTCGATCCAACCTGCTCAATCACTGGAACCATAGTCTGATTCCCGTCAGGCTGGGTCATTTCTGCGACTGATGATGCCTGAGTCGGTAACGACCCAGAGGTGTCAACAACTCCACCCTGTGCAGGAACCGGCATTGTCCCGGTTACCGTAGTAACGGCCTGTGCATAACGTTCATCGTCAACAATAAAAACATAACCGGACCCCTCTTCCTGCAATTTAAATGGGACATCACCCTTTAACAGGACAATAAAGCGAACCTCTGGTTGTCCGGTGGCATCCACCAGATAAGGGGTGACCGAATGGATGGCACTAGGGAATGCCAATGTATCAAAAATTCTTCGTAAAGAACGCGGTAGAGTGGTGTTTTTCAAGACAAATTGAACTTTATTCCCCTCACTCTGCGGAGCACTTATTTCGGTCTTATCGGTCAGATTTATATGAATTAAAGAGCGACCATTTTCAGACGTGAAATTGATACCAGTGATTTTTGCGCTCCCGACTGTGGCGGGGGCAGCAAGAGCCGATGCGGTCGCATCTTGTGATGGCTCCCAGGTAACGACAACCTGATCATTTTTGGTATTCACTTGATAAGTGGGGAATATGGAACCAGACACATCAAAAACAAAGCGCGTTTTGTTATCCAGAGGGCCAACACGGAGCAGTTCAAATCCATCACTTAACTTAACTTCAGTATTGTGATCACCCGGTTGGACTCCGTATAAATCAACGACCAGCCTCTTTGGGGAATCAAGGGTAAAGTATCGAACCTGTTCAATTCCCGTGGTCGCGGATAATTGCACTCTCTTCTCAGTGACCGAGACAACTGAAAGTGACTCAGCCGCACAGAGTGGAGAGACCAAAGCAACCGAAAAAAACATCAACAATGTACTGAGGAGCACAACGCTTCTTCTCATATCATTCCCCTAAAAGTCATTCGTGTACAGCCAAGTCCTATTAATTCAACCAACCAGCTTCGATTCACATCGCAATATAACGATATTCTTTAACTTCTTGTCCCGTATAGCTATCGTAACCAACCTCTTCAACAACGATACGATCAGGACTTTTTTCTACCCTTAACCCATTCTCATCAGTCGCGACAACTTTCGTCTCGATCCTTTTCACAACACCATCATTCAGTCCGATATACTCACCAACTTTTACGGTGTAGCTTTTCCCATCTGGAGCCTTCACCATGGCTCGAGGAATCCCTTTGACAACCATCAGGGCGATTAAACGATATTTACTCAATTCAATTCTCTCTAACGGACCTTTAAATTTCTCAGCGCGTCCTTGGCTCTTTTTTGCAATTTTCTGTTTTTTCTGAACCAGCGGCTTGAAAGGATCCCTCCGCCCCTTAGGAGTATAGATAAAATGAGCACCTTCAGTTTGTAGGGTACTGATCTCTGCGGGCTGAACAGTCTTGGAATCGGCGAGGTTCTTTTGCGCAAAAACATCCGCAACAACCCCGGTCAGCAACAAGAGAAGGGACGCCAGAAGGAGAGTGAGTATTTTAAGAGATTTAGATTTCATTTTCTCTTACCACCTTTCTTCCCCTTCGGATTTGTTGATTTCTCAACAAAACGGAAAGTAATCGCACTGCAATTCACCCCCAGGGTGGTTTTACCCTCGACCGCCTTTGCCCCACCCAAGGTCAATCCCTTGATATTCACGATCCGCTCCATCTTGCTCACAGCATCAAAAAAAGCTGCGGCCTGATGATATGATCCAGCCAATTTCAAGGTCACTGGAACTTCTGCGTAGAAACCCTTGATCGTTTCTTTGGCCGGCTTGAAGCGTAGAATCTCCAACCCTTTTTCTTTTGCCAGATCGCCAATACTGGTTAACAAACTCGGAATCTCTCTCTTTAGCGGTAACTCTCCCAGAGCCTCATCCAGCCGAGCCTGCATTTTTTCGTATTCAGCACGATATACGGCTAAATTATTGGCAATTTTCTGATTCTTTTGCAATTTGACCTGAGCAGCATCCCGCTTCTTGACCAGGCTACCGTGTTGTTCAAGTTGCGCCTGATAAATGAGGTAATAAAATCCCGCTGCCAACGCCACCATAATCAGCACAACCATAAGTATCCGCTGGTAAGCTGGCAAATTTAAGACTGTCTCGACTCGTGAATTCATCGTTTTAAATCCCGTTTATTCAGATGATGGTGCTTCAACGCTACAATTCAAGGTGAATTTTTGCATCTTTCGGTCACCAGCCTTAGTCTGTTCAGTTACCGCTAATCCGATATTTTTATAATATGGAGAGTCTTCGAGGTTGCGCATAAAAACAGCAACGGTATTCTCGTTATCTGCAACACCTGAAAGAGTAATCTTGCCACCCTTATCTGCAAATTTTGTCAGCCAGAGCTTATCGGGTAACGATGTACTTAACTCATCCAATAAATGTACCGGACCGCTTTTTCCACTTTTTAACGTCTTAAGAACCGCCAGCTTCTTTTCTAATTCAGCCTTTTTCTTCTCAAAATCCTTAACCTGACCAATTTTTTTGGTCAGCTCCCGGTTCTTTTGAGCAATACTGGCAATTTCGTCCTCGACACTGCTGGTAGCTGACATCTGCTGGAAGTACAAAGCTCCACAGCCGATACAAACAAGGATAATGCAGAGGAAAAATATTGATAATTGCGAGCGCAGTTTCTCTTTTTTCTGCGCAGCCCGGACTGGTAGCAGGTTAATTCGAATCATTTGTCACCCACCTTCCTCATTGCCAAGCCAGCAGCTACAGAAAACATTGGCCCGATAGCATCAAGGTATTCCGCATCAAATTCCTTATCTTTGATTTTTACATTCCTGAACGGATCAACCCTTTCGGCAGGAATACCAAGCCGCTCTTCCAATGCCTCTCTCACCTTGGCCGAGTTGGACACTCCACCGGTCAAGTAGACCTTAGAAATACTATCATCACTGGAAGTTGCCGCAAAAAAGTCCAAAGAACGCTGAACCTCCTGAGCCAGGTTATCTATTGCTTCATTCAAAATTTCATCAATTGAGTCGGGATCAACATCAGCAATGCTACGCTCCCCAAGCTTGGCCCTTTCAGCATCCCCACTGCTTAAACCAAGACGTTTTTGCAGTTCTTCACTCAATAAATTACCACCGGTCTGAATATCCCGGGTAAATATCGATGCATCACCGCGGAGAACACTGACACTGGTAGCACTGGCACCCAGGTCAATCAAGGCGACAACTTCGTCATCAACAAACCCGTAATTGTAATCAAACATATTCTCAACTGCAAAACAGTCAATATCCATAACCACAGGGTCAAGTCCAGACTCGGTAAAAAGAGCGGTATGATCATCAACAAAATCTTTCTTTGCCGCAACCAGCATGACATTCATCTGTGAGGGATCTGCAGGATCGGGACCAAGTATCTGAAAATCGATATTGACCTCTGAGATGTCGAAGGGGATGTATTGCTCAGCTTCCCACTGGATCGATGACTCTAATTCCGAGTCGGTCATAATTGGAAGGCTGATTTTACGAATAATAACTGAATGGCCTGAGACTGAAGTTGCAACTCTCTTTGACTTGATTTTTAATGCGCCTAACAGATTAAGAATAGCATCAACAATAGCGGTTGAATCCATGATCGTGTTGTCAACGATCGTTTCCGGATTCAGCGGCATGATCCCGATACTCTGCAGCTGGAAAGTCCCACGTGACTCATGCAAGCTCACGATCTTAACTGCACTTGATCCGACATCAATACCAACTATATCTTTTTTCGAAGTGAACATGTTTTATCCAGTCCAAATAGAGTCAAAACACTTAAGGTACGAACCAAAAACCTACCTACTCTGGAAAAATCTTCTTTTTATCTGACAACTTATACCCCAAAGCCAGGATGATCTTACGCATAGTCTCCATCCGGCAAGGGTGACCACGCTCAATCCGTGTGATGGTTAATGGCGAAACATCAGCCTTACGTGCCAACT
>JAOZQF010000015.1 GCA_029932345.1 Desulfuromusa sp.
CCGGAAACGAAAGCCCGCTGGCCATCTCTCGATGGGTTTGTGATTCAGTGGTTCGAGCACCGATGGCTCCCCAACTGATCATATCTGAGAGATATTGTGGAGTGATCGGGTCGAGCATTTCACTGGCAATTGGCAGCTGCATATCAGTTATGGCACAGAACAGTTGCCGGGCAACACCCAGCCCTTTAGATATCTGGTGACTGCCATCCATATCAGGGTCATTAATCAGCCCCTTCCAGCCGACTGTCGTCCGGGGTTTTTCGAAATATACCCGCATGATAATAAATAGTTGATCCTGAAGTTCCGCCGCTAAATCAGTCAATCGCTTTGCATATTCAATCGCCGCAAGGGGATCGTGAATGGAGCAGGGACCGACCACAACGAGGAGACGATTATCTTCTCCATTCAGAATTGATTTAATCGTGTTGCGGCTGGCGTTGACAAAATTTGCTCCGGAGAGAGGCAGGGGGAAAACCTGCTTCAGATCGGAGGGGGCGATAATTGGAGAAACTTCCAGAACATTTAAATTGCTTGTTTGAACCATGATCTAAGCCTTATTTCAGGGGGGATTATTGCTCAATAATTATGTTAAAATAGCCCAGCACCTTTCGCTGAGCAAGTCTAAACTCTCGATTAAGGGGCATGACAAGGGGAAACGTTTGACAGACTCTACCTTTTCGTTATAAAAATCAAAGGTTAAAGTAATCTTTATGACAAAGAAAGGGTGTCTTCACTATGAACGTTCTACTTGTTTCCGTTGCCCGGATTGTTGATCTGGCATTTAATATTTATATTTTTATTATTATTGCCAGGGCGCTTATCTCCTGGGTTAATCCCGATCCTTACAATTCGATTGTCCGTTTTCTCCATAGTGCAACTGATCCGGTTCTCTATCGTTTACGGCGATTATTACCATTTTTACAGGCGGGGGCTTTTGATCTCTCCCCCATTGTCCTCCTCCTTCTTCTTTCGGTAGTTCAGCAGATGGTCGTCTCATTTTTGTATCAGCTAGCTCATTGATTCACCTTAAGTGGAGGGATAAATAGTGCGGATTACTCCGATAGAGATACAGCAACAGCAGTTTAAGACCCGCATGTTTGGTTACGATACGTCTGCAGTCGACCATTTTCTTGAGATGTTGGCTGATGAGCTTGAGCGTGTGCATAGGCAAAATAATGAACTGAAGGAGTCTCTGGCTAGAACCCAGACATCTCTGGAGCAACTGCGTGAGCGGGAAAAAGCTTTGCAGGAGACGCTGATGACTGCTCAACAGGTCACAGAAGAGTTGAAGATCAATGCGCGGAAGGAAGCTGAGATTGTTGTGGCTGAAGCTCACCTTGAAGGAGAACGGGTGATTTGCGATGCCCATGAGCGTCGTTTTCAATTGGTCAGTGAAATTCAAGAGATCAGACGCCAAAAAATTACCTTTGAAAATGGGTTGCGGTCACTTATAGAAAATCATCTGAAATTGATGGAAATTGACACGGTTCAAATTTCTGAAGATGAGCACCAGGCCCGTTTATTGAAACCTTTGATTAGTGACGAGGAAATTGATGATCGATTCAATTTCCCCTGATTTTCCCAGAAACTTTTCTTGACAGAAGTTCTTTCTTCAACTTATCATCCCCGGTTGTTTATATATAAAAAAATGGAGGATTAAATAGTTATGCCATTGTATGAATATCGGTGTGATGACTGTGGGTTGACTTTTGAAGTTCGGCAAAAATTTTCGGATGAACCGCTCAATGCGTGTCGCCACTGCGGAGGACACGCCAGAAAATTGATATCCCAGGCTGCTTTTGCCCTTAAGGGTGGAGGGTGGTATCAACAGGGCTATTCCTCTGAAAAAAAATCTTCATCGGCTGCCGCCTGCAACAGTGAGGCGTGTACGTCATGTCCTAAAGCAGCAAACGGTTGAGTTGGTTGGGCTGAGTTGGAAATCCCCGTCAGAATTTGTTCTGGTGGGGATTTTTTCTTATAAGGCCTGACAGGTTACCAAGTGTTTGATATATTTATTTATGGAGGTTTTCAGTGACAAAACTGATTGATGGAAAGGCGATTGCTGCTGAGCTGCGGGGACAAATATCGGCCGATGTAACAGCGCTTGTCGCCATTGGTGTGACCCCGGGGTTAGCCGTTGTTCTGGTCGGTGAAGATCCCGCAAGTCGGGTCTATGTTTCGATGAAAGAAAAAGCCTGCGCAGCTGCCGGAATCTACTCTGTTGAGCATAAACTACCGGTTGAAACAGCTCAAACTGAGTTACTTGCGTTGATCGATAGCCTGAATAATAATGAGAATATCGATGGCATTCTGGTTCAGTTACCCCTTCCCGAACATATTGATGAGGCAAAAATTTTAGAGGCGATCTTGCCGGCCAAGGATGTCGACGGTTTCCACCCTTATAATGTTGGTCGGTTGGTGACGGGTCATCCGGTTTTTCAACCTTGTACCCCTTATGGCGTTATGAAAATGTTTGAGCACATTGGAGTTGAGCTTAAGGGGAAAGATGTGGTTATTGTCGGACGCTCCAATATTGTCGGAAAACCACTCGCGTTAATGTGTCTGGCCGAGCATGCAACGGTGACTATCTGCCATTCCAGGACCGTTGATTTACCCCGGAAGGTTGCCGCTGCAGATATTGTCATCGCTGCCGTTGGGCGCCCCGAGATGGTCAAGGGAGATTGGATCAAAAAAGGGGCGATTGTTATAGACGTGGGGGTTAATCGGGTCGGAGAAAAAAAGTTGGTCGGGGATGTCGATTTTGCGGCAGCTTCAATCAATGCGGCAGCCATCACTCCGGTTCCCGGGGGGGTCGGTCCAATGACGATTACGATGTTGCTTTATAATACTGTGTTGAGCGCAAAGCGTCGCTCCGGACAGAAAATTTGATTCAAGATTTATTATTTTTGATATTCCCGGTGTACACTTGAGGTAGGATTTGCTACAACTTTTTTGTGTGGAAAAATCTGCCTGCGAGTTGCTTCAACTTAATCACTGTTAAGGAGTTTGCTGATGAATAAAACACCTCTAAATCAGATTCATCGTCAATTAGGTGCCAGAATGGTTGACTTTGGTGGTTGGGATATGCCGGTACAATATTCCGGGGTCATTGCTGAACATAAGGCGGTCAGGACAACAGCCGGTTTGTTTGATGTCTCCCATATGGGGGAGATCGAGGTTTCCGGTGGGCAGGCCTTTGATTTTCTCCAGTATGCAACAACCAATGATGTCTCAAAGTTAACCGATGGTCAGGTCCAGTATACGGCTCTTTGTTATGAAACGGGTGGTGTGGTTGATGATCTGACCCTCTATCGGTTTGCTGCAGATCGTTATTTGCTCTGTGTCAATGCCTCCAATAGTGATAAAGATTTTGCCTGGCTACAGGAGTTGCTGAAAAAAACAGATTTCAGTGACGTAACCCTGATTAATCGGAGTGCCGAGTATGCTCAATTGGCCTTACAGGGACCGGTTGCCGCTAATATCCTGGCAAAATTAACCAGCACCGATCTCTCCGGAATAAGTTTTTATCGGTTCGAAGAGGGGCTGGTCGCAGGGATCAGGACGATTATTTCACGAACCGGTTATACCGGTGAGGATGGTTTTGAACTCTATTGTGCCGCGGCAGACGGAGTGACCCTGTGGCAGGAGCTGATGAAGGTTGGGGAGTCTTTTGGACTGCAACCCATCGGTCTTGGCGCGCGGGATACCCTCCGTTTGGAAAAAGCCTATGCCCTGTATGGTCATGAAATTACCGCTGAGATTATGCCGCTCGAGGCGCGTCTGGCGTGGATTACTAAACTTAAAAAAGGTGATTTTGTTGGCCGGGAAGCCATGCTTAAGGCAAAAGAGGCAGGTTTGTTGCGCAAGTTGATCGCTCTGACCATAACGACCTCCGGAGTGCCACGTGAAGGATATCCGGTGTTGAGTGGTGGTCGAGAGGTTGGCTATGTCACCAGTGGAACCATGTCTCCCAGTTTAAAAAAGGGGATTGCTTTAGCTCTTGTGGATGCCGCTGTGGCGGAGAGTGAGGAGCCACTGGAAATAGGGATCAGGAAACGTCAGGTTCCGGCTGAACGTACGTCTCTGCCGTTTGTCAAGTAATTACGCCCGTTGGGCCTTTCTATTGAGGAGGATATAATGGATTTTCCTAAGGATCTTAAATACACCGAAGAACATGAGTGGGTGTTGGTCGAAGATGATATCGTCACTATTGGAGTGACCGATTTTGCTCAGGATCAACTGGGAGATATTGTTTTTGTCGAGTTGCCAGAGGTTGGTGACACTTTGGAGGAGGGTGACACTTTCGGTGTTGTTGAGTCGGTTAAAGCGGTCTCCGATGTTTATGCACCGGTGAGTGGCGAAGTCGTGGAAATCAATGAAGCACTTCCCGATGAGCCCGAAGCCCTGAATAATTCTCCCTATGATGAGGGTTGGATGATCAAAATGAAACTGACCGATTCCGGTGCGTTGGCTGATTTGATGGATGTTGCTGCGTATCAGGCATTTGTTGAGAAAGATTGATTATATCCTAAAGGTAATTAATCTCACTGTAATCAATGGTTAAAGTCTAAAAGTTAATGTTTTAATTGAAAGGATGGTTATGCGTTATCTGCCTCATACCGATGTTGATGTGCAGCAAATGCTCGATCGGATTGGAGTGTCGGAAATCGATACGTTGTTCTCTGGAATTCCCGAGGAGTGTCGATTGAAAAGACCCCTCGATTTGAACGGTGCAAAGTCTGAATCTGAAACTTTGATATTTTTACAGGAATTGGCTGAGAAAAATTCTCCAGCGTCCTCCTGGGATACTTTTCTTGGTGGTGGCGCTTATAACCATTTTATTCCAGCAGTCATTGATCATCTGATCAGCCGCAGTGAATTTTATACCGCTTACACCCCCTACCAACCGGAAATCAGCCAGGGAACTCTGCAGGCTATTTTTGAATTTCAGACCTTGATCTGTCAATTAACCGGAATGGATGTTGCCAACGCATCGATGTACGACGGTGCATCTGCCTGCGCGGAAGCGGTTCTGTTAACGGTTCGTGCTGCAAGAAAGCGGAAAAAAGTTTTATTGTCGCAAGCACTCCCGCCTCAGTATCGTGAAACTGTTGCAACCTATTGTCGCTATCTTGATATCGAATTGGCTGATATTTCGTTGCAGGATGGAGTCACTAACCAAGCTGACCTTCAATCTTTACTGGATGATCAGGTTGCTGCTGTGGTGGTTGGTTATCCGAATTATTTTGGTCAGATTGAAGATCTGGCAACAATTGCAGAATTGACCCATGCGGCTGGTGCGCGGCTGGTGGCAGCAGTTCCTGAGCCTCTTGCTCTGGCACTGTTCAAATCGCCTGGGGAAGCAGGTGCTGATATTGTCGTTGGTGAGGGGCAGAGTTTTGGTATCCCTCTCTCCTATGGTGGTCCTGGAATCGGTTTCTTTGCGGTGCGGAAGAAAGATATGCGGGTTCTCCCCGGTCGTCTGGTTGGTGAGACAACCGACAAGGATGGAAAACGGGGCTTTGTCCTCACCCTGGCCACTCGCGAACAACATATCCGGCGGGAAAAAGCGACCTCAAATATCTGCTCCAATCAGGGGATGTGTATTTTGATGGTCAGTATCTATCTGGCTCTCCATGGCAAGCAGGGGTTACGTCAGTTAGCCGAGATCAATTATGCTAAAGCCGCCTATGCTAAGGAAAAAATTGCTCAGCTGGATGGTTTTTCTGTGACATTTTCGGGCGAATCGTTCAATGAATTTGTCGTCACCTGTCCCGAGCCGGTTGCTGCCTTGAAAAAACGTTTGGAACAGCAGGGGCTCTTAGCTGGAATTTCCCTTGGCCGGGATTACTCGGAGTTGGAAGATGGTTTGCTGATCTGTGTTACTGAACAAAACAGCCGTAAACAGATCGATAGACTGGTGCATGCACTGGCGGGAGGTAAAGGATGATGAATACCGAGAGTCGAGGTCTGGTTCTGGATGAAAACCTGCTCTTCGAGCAATCTCAACCGGGGCGGGTCGGTTATAGTCTTACCGGTCTGGATGTCCCGTCTGCTACTCCCGACAGCCGTCTGGTCCGTGAAGAGATAACCGATTTTCCAGAGCTTTCAGAGGTTGATGTGGTCCGCCACTATACCCGTTTATCGACCTGGAACTATGGTGTGGACAGCGGTTTTTACCCCCTTGGTAGTTGTACCATGAAGTACAATCCAAAAATCAATGAAGCTGTTGCACGTTTGCCCGGTTTTGCCCATATCCATCCGCAGACTCCGGAGGCTCTAAATCAGGGGGCTTTGGAGTTGATGTATAATTTACAACAGGACCTTGGTGAAATCTCCGGCTTTCCTGCGATCACCTTACAGCCGGCAGCGGGTGCTCAAGGTGAGTTTGCCGGGATGCTGATGATTCGTGCCTGGCATGAAGCCAATGGCCAGAAGCGGCATAAGGTTATTATCCCTGATACGGCTCACGGAACAAATCCAGCTTCTTCTGCTCTGTGTGGTTATGATGTTATTACTGTTGCTTCGGATGGGATTTTGAGTAAAGAGGCAGTTGCTGCAGTGATGGATGATGATGTTGCCGCTCTGATGGTGACAAATCCCAACACTCTGGGACTGTTTGAAGCTGATATTCGTGAGATCTGCGAGCTGGTTCATCAGCACGGGGGGTTGGTTTACAGCGATGGTGCTAATCTCAATGCGATGATGGGGATCAGCCGTCCCGGTGACATCGGGATCGATGTCATGCACTTCAACTTGCACAAAACTTTTTCTACCCCCCATGGAGGTGGTGGGCCAGGTTCCGGTCCCGTTGGTGTGGTCGATAAATTAATCCCATTTCTGCCGGTTCCTTACGTGGTCAGAGAAGATAATAGTTATAAGCTTGAATATAATTGTCCCCAGACAATCGGTCGGTTGAAATCTTTTTATGGTCATTTTGGAATACTCGTCCGGGCTTATAGTTATATCTTGTCCATGGGTGGGGAGGGGTTAAAGCGGGCATCCGAATTGGCCGTCCTGAATGCTAATTATATTCGGGCTCGACTCGAAGGGGAATACGATTTACCCAACAAGCAACGTTCTCTGCATGAAGTGGTATTTTCTGAAGATGCGTTACAGAACGACTGTCACACTCTTGATGTTGCCAAGCGGCTGATTGATTACGGGTATCATCCCCCAACCATCTACTTCCCACTGGTTGTCCATGGGGCATTGATGATTGAGCCAACTGAAACGGAAAGCAAGCAGACTCTCGATGAATTCTGTGATGCATTACTGGCAATTGCCGAAGAGTCGAAAAATAACCCGGAATTACTTAAGCAGGCTCCGGTTCGGGCTAAAGTACAGCGGCTGGATGAAACTGCTGCTGCGCGCAAGCCAAAGTTACGCTGGGAAAGAGTCTAACCGGCTGTTTACAACTATCTTGCAAGGTTGTAACTGCATATCGATGTCAGTTCTAATGGGCTATCGATATGCAGTTTTTACCGTCCATAAATAAATCTGCCCCCACCAAGTCTATAACTGAAATTAGCGTGAATTTTCAGCAGTTCATGCGGATAACGTTTTGTCAACGGTCCAAAGGGAGACGCTCGGTAAATGGCTTGAATCGCTTCAAAATCAAGAATATCTGAGCCGCTGCTCCGGGTGAGATCGACATCAATCAGTTCCCCCTCTTTATTGACAATAATCAATAGTCCCACCGTCCCTTGCATTCCCTGTATGGCAGCCTGGCGTGGGTACTTCCAGACAAGATCAATTTTATCGCTGAGTCGGCGGAAGAAGGATGCCAGCATATTCTGTTGCGTCGTCAACCAGACTTCATCGCCAATTTCTACGTCTTCACGCTTCTTTCGTCGGTTACGATCCGCCTGGGTCCCTCGGGTCACTTGATCCAGGGTACTTTTGTCCGGCAGGAGTTGTTCCATTGAGAGCGGTGGAGTCGGTGCCGTTTCTGGATTTTCTTGAATTGGTTTCTCCGGTTTTTCTCTGACCACCTCCGGCTCGACTGCAGTTTTACGGAGTGATTTAGCTGGAACCTCTGGTTGTGGTTTTGCCTTTTTCTGCTCTTTAGCGGGAGTCGTTTTTTGTGGTGGTTCTGGTTGAACTTCAGGCTGTGGCTGCTGTGGTGGCAGAATTTCTGTCACCGGTTTTTTGATTGTTTGATCGCGGGCATCCTCTCCTTCCGGAGCTTGTTCCTTTTCAACTTTTTGATCCTGTTCCGCTTTACGAAAGGATTCAACCGGTGTTTTTGGTGGAGTTTTAACCGGTTGTTGATCTATTTCAAACTCACTCTTTTCATCTGGCTGTGGTTTTTTTGTTTTTTCCGGAAGGTCAACCAGGTGAACTATAGTTGCTGGTTGTTTTTTTTGCGGCAACCTCTCCTGTTGGGGGAAAAAAATAAAAAACAGCACCACCAAAATATGTAACAGAAACGATAATATCAGACCCCAGATAAAGACTTTGGGTCGATCATTGGATCGTTTCAGTTTAGAGGGGGGGCGAGAATTCATAGGCTCATGATTATAGGTGGAACTGATAAATACGACCAGCCTGATTGGGGTAAAAAGTGAAAAAGGATTGACCCTTAGTTTTACCATTAGGTATAAACATGGAAACTTTTTAAATTATACCATGTTAGGAATATTAACATAGTTAGAGGAGGAAAAGATGCATCTTGTTGATCAAATTAAAGCAAATGCTCGTGCTGATTTGCAGACAGTTGTTTTACCTGAAGGTTATGACGACCGTATGATTGAGGCGTCAGCGCAAATTGTTGCTGATAAACTGGCTCATGTTATCCTTCTTGGTAACCCTGCAACCCTTAATTCCAAAGCTGCTGAACTGGGAGTCTCCCTTGTTGGTGTGACCATCATCGAGCCGAAAAGTGCCAGGAATCTCAGTGCTTATGCTGATGAATTGGTTGAACTCCGCAAGAAAAAAGGGTTGAGTCATGATGATGCCCTGGCCTTGTTGGGTGCTGAAGATAATCTCTATTTTGCGACGATGATGGTACATAAAGGTGATGCTGGTGGTGCTGTTGCCGGGGCGTCAAATACAACCGGTGATGTCCTGCGTGCAGCATTTCAGGTGGTTGGGACCGCCCCTGGGATGAATACTGTCTCCTCTGTTTTCTTGATGGTGACAAAAACCCCTGAGTTTGGTGAGAATGGAACCCTCTGTTTTGCCGATTGTGCGGTTAACCCTAATCCAGATGCCCAGGCATTAGCTGAAATTGCCGTCAGCACCGCAGCCAGTTGCAAAAGTTTTCTTGGCGTTGAAGCCAAGGTTGCAATGCTCAGTTTTTCCACCAAAGGGAGCGCAGCACACATTGACTGTGATAAGGTGTTAGAGGCTCTTGAGATTGCGAAGAAAATCGCTCCGGATCTGGATATTGATGGTGAATTACAGGCTGATGCGGCCCTTATCCCGAAGGTTGGTGATAAAAAGGCTCCGGGGTCCAGGGTTGCCGGTCAAGCCAATACTCTGATATTTCCAGATTTGGATTCCGGGAATATTGGTTATAAACTGGTTGAACGCCTTGCCGGGGCAGAAGCTGTCGGACCGATTATTCAAGGATTGGCAAAGCCGGTGAACGATCTGTCTCGTGGTTGTTCGGTTGCCGATATTGTCAGTGTTTCAGCAATTACTGCCGTTCAGGCTCAGGGTTGATGGGATTGTGAAATTGAAGAGGATTTACCCTGAACATAATTGTGATGTTTTATGATACAGCTCTACAATGTCTCTAAAAAATATAGCGGTGATGCTGCAGCAGCGGTGAAAGAAGTAACCTTGCAGGTTGGCAAGGGGGAGTTTCTTTACATCACCGGAGCTTCTGGAGCCGGGAAAACAACTCTTTTGCGGTTGCTCTATGCGGCAGAAAAACCGACTCGCGGGCAGATTTTGATTGATCGTCAAAATATTTCACGGATTCGCAGTCGGCAGATCCCTTTTTTACGCCGTAAAATAGGGGTGGTTTTCCAGGATTTCAAATTGTTGCAGAGTCGAACCGTTTATGAGAATGTTGCATTTGCCCTGGAAGCACAGGGTAAAAAACGCTATGAGGTGAGCAAGAAGGTCTACCAGGTTTTAAAAGAGGTTGGTCTGGAGCATCGCCTGCAGCGTAAGCCTCTGGAACTATCAGGGGGGGAGCAGCAACGGATTGCCATTGCGCGAGCTTTGGTTGTTGATCCCCTGATTTTGCTGGCTGATGAGCCCAGTGGTAACCTCGACCAGGCGGTGACTTTCGAGATTATGGATCTGTTTAAGCGTGCCAATGCGCGTGGGACAACGGTTCTTCTGGCAACCCATGATCATAGTTTGAATCAACGCTTTCCCCGGCGGGTATTGACTCTGGATCAAGGGGTTCTGGTGGGAGATCAACATCCCCTGTAGATTTACAATTGCTGGCTAGTCAAATTCTATGACTTAACCAAGTCTGTTGAGTGGGAGGTTCCAGCGGTGCTGGATAAGATTCGTTATTTTATATTACGTGCCCTGCGCAATATGCGTCAGTGGCCGTTTCTTTGTTCAGCTTCCATTTTGACGATGGCGGTTGCTTTGGCGACTGTGGCAACTTTTTTTCTGGTTGTTGTAAATGTCGAACAGTTAGCCGCACGTTGGACCAAGGAGATTCAGGTTGTTGCTTACCTACAAAAGCCCCCGGCAACTCAGAAACTTGCCCAACTCACCAATAAATTAAAAAACTTCCCCGAGGTCGAATCGGTCAATTATGTTTCGCCTGCTGCTGCGATGCAGCGCTTCAAAAAACATTTAGGTCGGGACGCCAGTCTGTTGGAGGGGATCAGTCCAAAGTTATTGCCAGCCTCTTTTGAGCTGGGGCTCCACTCTGCATATCGAAATCAAGAGGGGATTGCTACGGTCATTGAACAGTTGGAAAATACCCTGGACGTTGACGACCTGCGCTACGGACAGAAGTGGTTGAAGAGGTTTAATGACTTTGCCCATATGTTGCGGTTTGTCGGGGTTATTCTTGGTGGTTTTCTGTTGTTGGCGGCACTATTTATTGTTTCAAATACAATTAAATTAACTCTCTACGCCAGACGGGATGAGCTTGAAATTATGGCACTGGTTGGCGCAACGATGCGTTTTATCAAAATTCCGTTCATGTTAGAAGGTGCCATTCAGGGGCTGATAGGTGGTTTGTTATCGTTGGTTTTTTTAACCATCTCTTTTGTATTTATAATTTCCCGCAGCTTAAACTCCTTCTGGCTTACTCCAACCGATTTTGATCTCCTTTTTTTGACGGTTAATCAGCAGTTTATCCTTGTTCTCGCCGGGGTGGTTCTGGGGGTTCTTGGTAGCCTCTCTTCCTTGCGCCGTTTTGTCCGTATCTAGAATGATGATCAGAATTCTGTCAGTGACCCTCTTCTGGTTTCTTTTATTAACCAATTTCAGTTGGGCAGCCCTGAGTGAAAATCGTTCCCAGTTAGAAAAAATTAGAGTGCGGATTGAGCGTACTGAGACCAATCTTCAGAATAAACAGGAGTCAGAGCTCAATATCAGCAGGGAACTGGCACTGCTCAAAAAAATGCTGGAGCGGGTTAATCTGCAGATTGGTCAACATAAAGCAGATTTAAAAAAAACCGGGAAAAAGATTAAACAGCAGAAAGCGCTTATCAGAAACAGTCAGAAAAATATTAAATCAGTAAATTCAAAATTGGAGAAGAGGCTTATTGCCCTTTACAAGGAAGGGGAGATCGGTCCCCTTAAAATTCTTTTTTCAGCTGATTCGCCGACTGAAATGGCGCAACAGTACCATTACCTGAGCCGGATTCTTCAGTATGATAAAGAGTTGTTGGCTGAGTATCGACAAGCGACCGAGGAGCAACAACAACATCTGCGTGGCTTGAAATCTCTCGAACAACAGCAATCTGAGCTTCTGACACAGTCGCAGCAACAACGACAGGTTGCCGGAAAAGGGCGCCGGTTGCAAACCCGGTTGTTGAAACAGGCACGGATTGATAAAAAGAAATTTACCCACGAACTCACTTATCTGAAAGAAAATGCAGCAAGATTGAAAACTCTGATTCGAAAGCTGGAACAAGAGCCGCCCCCTCCTACCGGTTCAATTGCAGAAAATTTTTTGGTTGGGCGGGGTAAACTGGGTTGGCCGGTCAATGGGCAAGTGGTGATTGGTTTTGGTAAGCAGAAAGATGCTAAGCTGGGGACTTATTATGAAAGTAATGGTATAGAGATAGCCACGCCTCCGGGAAGCCCGATCCAGGCAGTTGCTGCGGGTAAGATTGTTTTTGCTGATTATTTCAAGGGTTATGGCAATCTGTTTATCCTCAGTCACATTGGGGGATATCATACCCTTTATGCACAGACGGATCGAATGGAGAAAAAACTGGGCGATCAGGTTTCTGCCGGGGATTTGCTCGGATATAGTGGTTTGGGTGGTCAAGAAAGTATCTATTTTGAAATTCGCTCTAACGGTTCGCCGGTCAATCCCCTCTCCTGGTTGAAACGGCGATGAATTTTATGAGGTTTATATGGTTAAGCTCCGGCAATTAATTTCTGTTGTTTCTTTTCTGCTGGTTATTTGTTCAGGTTCGATAATTTTCAGTCCCCCGGTTTTTGCCAATCAGGAAGCTGATTATAAGAATCTTGAAATATTTACTGATGTCCTCTCTCTGGTGCGTAGCCATTATGTTGAGGATACGGATACAGAAAAGCTTCTCTACGGGGCAATCGATGGCATGTTGGGTACCCTGGATCCCCATAGTAGTTTTTTGACCCCGGAGATGTATGAAGAGATGCAGGCTGATACGCATGGAGAATTTGGCGGATTGGGGATTGAAATTACGGTGAGGGATGGGACATTAATTGTTGTTTCGCCCATTGAAGATACCCCCGCCGACCTTGCCGGGATCAAAGCGGGCGATAGAATTATCAAAATTAATGGTCAACCCACCCGCGATATCGGGGTGATGGAGGCGGCAAAGTTAATGCGTGGTGCCAAAGGGGAGGCGATCACTATCAGCATAAAGCGACTCGGTGCGACAGAACTGCAGGACTTTACAATTATTCGCGATATTATCAAAATTAAGAGTGTTAAAAGTAACTTACTTCAGGGTCGTTATGGTTATGTCCGGGTTGCTCAATTTCAGGATAGAACCAGTCGTGATTTGAAGGAACATTTACTTGATTTACGGCAGAATAATGACGGTAACCTGGATGGTGTCATCCTTGATTTGCGTAATAATCCAGGGGGGCTATTGGATCAAGCGGTTGCTGTTGCCGATCTCTTTCTGCCAAATGGGCTGATTGTTTATACTGAAGGGCGTGATGCGGAATCGCAGATGACCTTTTCGGCACAAGAGGTTGGAACCGAACCTGAGTACCCTCTGGTTATTCTGATCAATGGCGGTAGTGCCAGTGCTGCTGAAATTGTTGCCGGAGCATTGCAGGATCATCAGCGTGCGATCATTCTTGGTGAGCAGAGTTTTGGTAAAGGCTCGGTGCAGACAATTATTCCACTAGGAGATGATTCCGGCTTGCGATTGACAACAGCGCGTTATTTTACCCCCTCTGGAAGATCAATTCAGGCGCGGGGAATCAGCCCCGATATTGTTGTCCGCCCGTTGCTTACGATCCCCCGTGAAGAGACCGATCTGTCGGTACGGGAAGAGGATCTCGAAAACCATTTTCAGCCTCTGTCTGCAAAACAAACCGAGCAACAGAAGAAAAAATCTACAGAATTAACTCAGCAAGAAAAAGGGGATAACCAGTTACGGCGTGCCCTTGATTTACTCAAAGGAATTAATCTCTTCAAGGGTGCCAAACCGGCCGCTTGACACGATTTTGTTACTGAAGAAAGAAGTCCTGACCAATGACAGCAAAAAAGCGGCAAACGACAAAAAAAAACGGTCGTAAATCTTCAAAAAAGAAGCAATTAAGCCAGAATATGCGGATTCTCATGGCATCCATTTTTTTGTTTGGATTTGTCATAATCTGTCTGTTTATATTGGTTCGTCTCCAGACAGTTTTCTTACCTGTGTCGGCATCCAATCAGCAAGGGCTTATCTATGAAGAGCCCATAGATGTCATTCACGAGCTGAAACCCTATAGCTATGCTGATGTCCGTGCTCTGATTGAGAATCAGCTGATCAACGGTCCAGATTCAATGGGCTGGCGTAAGTTGCCAGACCGCAACAACGTCCAGGTGCGGCAGATTTATGGAGATTTTCCCTCGGTTCCGTTTCTTGCCGAATTAGAGAGTCACCTTGAACAGGTCAATCATCTGGTACAATTAAAGGCTAGTCGCAGTAAGGGGACGATCGATCTTTACTGGCAGGGCGTCTTACAGTTGGAGCTTCAATATCGGGTGACAGCTACGGTGAAGAGTGAGCGCGGTAAAATTGCTGTCATTATGGATGATATTGGTATGTCACTCTCCCCGCTGAAAAAATTGCTGCAGCTCGATATTATTATTACACCATCTATTTTGCCCGGGACCGGTAAGGCACGATCTGCAACCTCTTTATTACAGGATGATGGTCGTGAATATATGATTCACATGCCGATGCAGCCCCGCAGTTATCCGCAAACCAATCCCGGGACAAATGCGTTGTTGCTGGGGCAATCAGAAGCGGAAACCAGACGTTTGATTCGATCTTATATTGAGGGGGTGCCCGGTGCTTCCGGCTGTAATAATCACATGGGTTCACGCTATACAGAAGAGTCAAAAGCGATGCAGATTGTATTGAGTGAATTGAAGCAGTATGATCTTTTCTTTATTGACAGTCGTACCATCGCTGGTTCTGTTGCTTTTTCCGAAGCACGCAAGATGGGGTTGAAAACCGCCACGCGAAATATTTTCCTCGACAACAAAGATGATGTTTCCTATATCCGAAAACAAATTCGCAAAATGGTAAATCTGGCGGGGAAGAATCAGGAAATAATCGCGATCTGCCACCCTCATGCAGAAACTTTGGAGGCTTTCCGCTTGGAACAGGGGTGGTTAAAACAACAGTCAGTCGATTTTGTCCCGGCATCAGAGTTGGTCCATGTTTATTGAATAAAAACTGTTATTCTGCTTCTACTTCCAGTGTCCGGTCGATCTGAACTTGATTGAAGAGAGTTTGCCATTCCAGATAATCGTGTTGTTTGAGGAGGTCAAGGGGGTTTTTGCCGGCTTGCCGAAGCAGTAATTGTTGGAACCGGTCTGGGTCACCCATTGAGCCATTATCAAAAAGCTGTAACAGGCTGATTGGTCCTTTTTTCTGCAAGCGTCCCGGTTTTTTTAACTTGATACTCCGCCCGGTAATTTTCTTTCCAGATTGATCCAGGCGAAACAGATCAATTTTGTTTTGTTCCTGGTTTACGGGAGTTTTTTGCAACAGCAACAAGGATCTGTCAGTTGATCCGATCAGGATCTCGTGCAACAGTTTGCGCTGCTCTTGACTCCTTAATTCGGGATAAAAGTTACGGAGTAACAGATCCAATAAACAATCTTGCTCAATGAATCCACTAAAATGACCGGTTTCATTTTCCAGAAAAAAAGCATTGGGCCAAATTCCTGTTTCCGGAATAGGGCGATTGCAGCAGAGACAATGCGGTTGCAGGTTTTTAACCCGTAAGTGATATTTCTGGAGAAAATCTTTATCTTGATTGAAAAGTTGATTCGCGATCTCTTTCAGTCTGTTCGGTCCATGTTCCAGATAGTCAAGGTAGACTTGTCGGGTCAGATGGGTCAGCTGAAGGTGAACATCAGTATTTCGACCATGGGTCATGACCGAGTAGATTTTCCCCGAGGGGTTGGTGCTCAAAGATTCAACTTTTGGACTTTTTGCGATATATCCCTCAAAACACCGATAGCCCCGATTAATCGCGTAGGCTTTCAACAATTGATATGAATTACGAAACGGGCCATCAAAGCGGATCCGGGTATCAATCAGACAGGGGAGGAGTTTTAACACTGTTTTTGAGCGTTTATGCTGTAAAAGGAAATCTGTCAGATTACGGCAGTTTTCCAATGACGGAGCATCTTTGATCGGGACAATGACGCGATCTGCGGCAAACAGCGCACTCCCGGTATAGAAGTCAAGGATTGGGCTTGTGTCGATAATAACAACCCCTTGCAGTGATGAACGGCTGATGATTTGCGCGAGTTGCTCTACATTGTTTAACTGTTGCTGCTGTCCCGTCAGATTACGGCTCGATGGGATAAAATTAACCCCGTATTGACCGTCAACGAGCAGGTCAGCAGGATTCACTCCGGTAAAAAGGTGACTTACATCCCGGGTTCCAGTTGTTTTGCTCAAACGGAACATCTGGTCGATGGTGAAATGATTATCAAAACTAAAGAGAGTGACGGGGAGATCTTCGGCAAGCCCCTTTAAATAAATGGCCAAATTTGTTGCCAGAGTGGTTTTTCCAACACCACCTTTTTCGCTGGCGATCACGACAATATATGCGCTTGACATGGTTCCTCAAGAAATAATGAAAGAAATTAAGTGGTTATAGATAATGGATAAATCAGCAGCTGTTTCAGTATCAACTTTAGTTCAATTATTACAGGAGCTGGTAGAGGATAACTTTGTTGAGGTTCTGGTACAAGGAGAATTGAGCAACGTTTCACGGCCACCGTCTGGTCACTACTACTTTACTCTGAAAGATCGAAAAGCCCAGATTAAATGTGCCATGTTTCGCAGTCATGTCAGGGCGTTGCGTTTCAAACCGAGCGATGGTTTAAAAGTTATTTGCCGTGGGCGGGTTTCCATTTACCCACAACGGGGTGATTTACAATTAATCGTTGAGGGGATTGAGCCAGAAGGGGTCGGGGCTCTGCAGCTTGCATTTGATCAGTTGCAGGAAAAACTGGAAGCAGAAGGGTTGTTTGCCCCTGAGTTAAAACAACCGCTTCCCCCTTTCCCACAAGTTATTGGCGTTGTCACTTCATCCTCCGGAGCGGCTATTCAAGATATTTTGAATGTATTGCAGCGTCGCTCTGCCGGGTTGCAGGTTTTATTGCGCTCAGCAAGGGTTCAAGGTGAGGGTGCCGCTGCTGAAATAGCTGCCGGGATTGCTGATTTGAACCGGGAAACGGATGTCGATGTTCTGATCGTTGGTCGGGGAGGCGGTTCACGGGAAGATCTTTGGCCCTTTAATGAAGAGATTGTCGCAAGGGCGATAGCGGCGTCCAGAATACCGGTTATTTCGGCTGTTGGACATGAAGTTGATTTTTCTATTGCCGACTTGGTTGCCGATTTACGTGCTGCAACACCGAGTGCCGCTGCGGAACTGGTCGTGAAAAACCGTCTGGAGCTGGAACGGCACCTGGATCAGTTGACCTTGCGCCTTGCCGCACAGATTCGTTCCCGTTTATCATTGCTCTCCAGTCGTCTCTACGGGCTGGAGAAGAGGTTAAAGGCACCGGCTGAATTGGTTAAAATACAACAACTGCAGTTACAGCAGTTACAGTTTCGCTTACAGCAATCAATGCTTGAACTTGTTTCTCAGCACAACCACAGACTGGCACTTCTCACTGGTCGACTTCAGACTTTATCTCCTCTGGCCGTTTTATCCCGTGGTTATGCGATTATTAAGCGGGGAGAAACTAAAGAGGTGATCCATACTTCGGAGCAACTGAAGAAGGGAGATCAGCTGCAGATAGAGTTTGCTGATGGAGAGGTGGCGGTAGCTGTGACACAAATTGATAAAAAAGGGAGAAAATAACCGTTTAAGCACTTGACGCAGTGCAGTGCTGCTGTCGATAATCAAAAACATATTAATACGTTCTGCTACGGATAATAATTATGGCAATAAAAATAAATTTTGAAAGTTCGCTGCAAAAGCTGGAAGAAGCGGTGGAGCAGCTTGAGTCAGGGGATCTTACGCTGGATCAAGCGTTAAAAGTTTTCTCTTCTGGAGTGAAACAGGCAGAAACCTGTCGAAAGTCGCTGGAGAAAGTTGAGTTGCAGGTTGAGCAATTGCTGCAGCAAGAGGATGGGACTCTGCAACGGGAGCCTTTTAATGGCTGATAATAACTGGCAGTTGCAGCCCTATTTAAAAGAACGGGTTCGCTTTGTTGATTCAGCACTGGATCGTTATCTTCCCGGTGCCGATACACTTCCAACCCGTCTACATGAAGCGATGCGTTATTCGGTTTTTGCCGGTGGCAAACGGATTCGACCGATTCTGATGTTGGCCGCTTGTGAGGCTGTCGGTGGGGAGATGAAGAGTGTGTTGCCAGCGGCCTGTGCCATAGAGATGGTTCACACCTATTCGCTCATTCATGATGACCTTCCGGCAATGGATGATGATGATTTTCGGCGGGGGAATCCGACAAATCATAAAGTTTATGGTGAGGCTACGGCAATTCTGGCTGGTGACGGATTACTGACCGAAGCATTTATTCTCCTCTCGGATAAGAGTATCCAGGCTGCTATCCCTCCCGAGCAGTTCTGCGAAGTTATCAATATTATGGCGAAAAGCAGTGGTTCTCGTGGTATGGTTGGAGGACAGGTGGTTGATATGGAGGCGGAGCGGAGTCCCGTTGATCTTCCCACTCTGGAGTATATCCATACCCATAAAACCGGAGCATTAATCCTCGCCGCAATCGAAATTGGTGCACTGTTGGGAGGAGCTACGTCCCAACAGCGTCGAGCCCTCTGTCGTTATGGTGAAGCTGCCGGATTGGCGTTTCAGGTTGCAGATGATATCCTCGATATTGTGGCTGATCAGTCTCAATTAGGGAAGGATGTCGGAAGTGACCAACAGCGCGGTAAGGCGACCTATCCTGCTCTGCTTGGTTTAACCGGGGCACGTCAGCATGCGGCTGAACTGCGGGAACGGGCTTTGACTGCGTTGGAGGGTTTTGATCTTTCAGCACAGCCGTTGCGAGAAATTGCCACTTATATTATTGACCGTTCTTCATGACGGTCCTCAGTTCTAAATTGATCTATTGATGCAAGGAAGATGAATGGAAACACTTCTATCGAAGATAGAGTCACCTGCTGACTTGAAAAAGCTTGAGAAAAATCAATTAACCCAGCTGGCAGATGAGTTGCGCGAACAGATTGTTGCTACGGTTTCAACCAATGGTGGACACCTGGGGAGTTCTCTCGGTGTTGTTGAATTAACCATTGCCTTACATCGAGTTTTTGATTCGCCTACGGACAATATTATCTGGGATGTTGGTCATCAGGCTTACGCACACAAACTTTTGACCGGTCGGAAAGAACAATTTGGAACGCTGCGGCAGTTGGGTGGCATCAGCGGGTTCCCCAAGAAAAGTGAAAGTGAGCATGATTGTTTTGGTGTCGGCCATTCCAGCACCTCTATCTCTGCGGCACTGGGTATGGCTGCCGGAAGAGATATTTGCGGCGCTGAGCAGAAGGTTGTTGCGGTGATTGGGGATGGCTCCCTGACCGCAGGTATGGCATTTGAAGGACTTAACCACGCGGGAGACTTGAAACAAAAACTGGTGGTTATCCTGAATGATAATGAGATGTCAATTTCATCAAATGTCGGGGCACTCTCCTCATTTATGAGCCGCAAAATGACCTCTGATACCTTTATCCGCTTTAAAAAAGAGACCGAAACACTTCTCAACTATGTTCCCGGCATCGGTCGTGACCTGGTCAACCTGGCTAAGCGTGCTGAGGAGTCGCTGAAGAGTTTTATGACTCCGGGGATGTTGTTTGAAGGATTTGGTTTTGATTATTTCGGCCCGATTGATGGGCACAATATCGATGAAATGACAGAAACTCTACACAATGTTGCCCAGATAAAAGGGCCGGTGTTGTTACATATTTTGACTAAAAAAGGGAAGGGCTACGCTCCGGCAGAAAACAACCAGCCAAAATTCCACGGAGTCGGACCATTTAACTCTGAAACCGGAGAAGTCAATGTCAGTCAACCTGGTGGAGCTGCCTCCTATACTAAGGTGTTTGGTGATACCTTGATCGCTCTTGCCCGCGAGGATCAACGAATCGTTGCCATCACTGCTGCCATGGCAGAAGGGACCGGTCTGAAGGAATATTCTGAGACCTTTCCCGAACGTTTTTTCGATGTGGGCATTGCAGAGCAGCACGCGGTCACTTTTGCCGCCGGACTGGCTTGTCAGGGTTTGCATCCGGTTGTGACTATTTACTCTACTTTTATGCAGCGTGCTTATGATCAAGTTGTTCACGATGTCTGTTTGCAGAACCTTCCGGTGACGTTTGCTCTGGATCGAGCCGGCCTGGTTGGTGCGGATGGTCCGACCCATCATGGTGTGTTTGACCTCTCGTTCTTACGCCATATTCCAAATTTAACTTTTGCTGTGCCGCGCAACGAATTGGAACTTCAGCGCATTATGAAAACAGCAAGTTTATTTGAAGGTCCTTTTGCTTATCGTTATCCCCGTGGACAAGGGGTTGGGTTGTCACTTCCTGAAGAGATAGAACCCCTTGAAATCGGTCAGGGAGAATTACTTCGCGACGGAACCGATGGCTTGGTTATTGCGGTTGGCGATCTGGTTAATCAGGCCCTGTCAGCGGCAGATCAACTCTCTGCCCAGGGGATTAATATCTCAGTTGTCGATGCCCGTTTTGTGAAACCTTTAGATGGTGATTTGATTTTATCTCAGGTAGAAAAAACACCTTTTGTTATCACTGCTGAAGAAAATTCACTTCAGGGGGGATTTGGTGCCTCGGTTCTTGAGTTGCTGAGTGATGCGGGTCTATCTGTCCCAGTGCTGCGGATCGGGATTCCTGATGATTTTGTTGGTCAGGGAACTCAGGCTGAGTTGCGCAGGCAATTAGGGCTTGATGTCCTTGGAATCATTGAAAAAGTTAAACTCGGTCTGCAATATCAACAGCCGAATGCGAGTGCGAGTTAGTTTCCAGCTTCCCCTATCTGAGGGAGATAGAAACTTGAAGAATGGTCTCTGTTGAGATTGAGGTCACCGGTTTTTGTTGTTCTGAAATAATATTTTTATTCAAGGTGAAATGATGCGGAAGTTCAGAATTTGTATTGGTTCAAATGATGGCAATATTATGGCTGAAACCCATATGGGTGATACCAGAATATTTTATTGTTACGATCTTTTCGACTCAACAGAGAGCCTCTTTGTTGATGAAAGAGTCAATCATGCCATAGACATGGAACACGCTCAGTCAGATAAAATGAAGTCGATTATAGCACTGCTGGAAGATGTTGATGTTTTCGTCGCA
The DNA here is from genome assembly GCA_029932345.1 of Desulfuromusa sp. GTDB lineage: Bacteria > Desulfobacterota > Desulfuromonadia > Desulfuromonadales > Geopsychrobacteraceae > Desulfuromusa. Next base: position 21,183 of record JAOZQF010000015.1, read on the forward strand.
CAACAGAAAAGTCCTAATTTTATCAAAATCGCTACGCAGACCAGATATCAGCCGGTGGTTGTTTATGTTGAAAAAATATCAGATATTCTTGCTCTTTTAAGAAGTGACTTTGAAAAAATTTATTCTTTAGTGGAACGTCGAAGAAACGGTGAATCTTTTGCTACGATTCCAGAGCTGACAGCGGATATTTGATATGATTGGTGCTTTGCTGGATTGATTTTGAGCCACCGGTGTAACTCCTTCTTCTGGAGAAAATTATGCTGATTCGTGTCCGTTATAAAGATGGTCACATCGATTTGATCCCTTCACAGAATCTGGATGAGTTGATTGTGATGAGTAAAATTGACCAATTTGAGCGTTCAGCTGGCTGGGTTGTCGTTGGCAGGGACCCGGTAAGGAGCACTCTGCGTGGTCGATATTATGGGCGGGAACGGAGAAGCTGACGTAGTTTCCAGTAATAGAACAGCTTCAATATTTTAGAGTCGAGCGGGGTTTCACTTAATGAATCACCGTTTTTCTCAGTACTAGGAGACTATCGGACTATACGGACTGAAGCGAAAATTCGGAGGGTTGAGAGCAGTTTTTAGCTCGTTTGCAGGCTCATAGCCATAGCTATGGG
>JAOZQF010000097.1 GCA_029932345.1 Desulfuromusa sp.
TTTTTAAATTTGCAGGCGGCATTTAACCATAAACCCCCATTGTTTGCTACCGGAAAAGCCGTGTTTTAGCGTCTTGTCAGGTGGATTCCTGCAAGCATGCAGCGGATTGAGCCCCCGGCAAGTTCGATTGTCGGTACTGAGAGAGGTACAATCTCAGCGGATCTTTCAATAATTTTTTTCTGCTCTGGAAGTAAACAGGCGGCTGCTCTTGTGGATATAGCCAGAATTCTCCGGTTCTCAGCGAAAAGTTCAATTGCATTGCCAGCAAACTCGTTAACCTGATGATTGTCGAGTTCAATGACGTCTCGACCCATCCCTTGTAACCTGGCATATATTTCATCGCGGCGGGCTTTGTCAGTTATGGTATCAAAACCTGCCAAGGCAAAGTCAGTACCAATACACATCAACACATTGGTATGATAGATGGGGCGACCATTTGTGTCTGCAGCATCGAAGGCCATGGGTTCAAAGTTGAAATGGGTGCAAAATCTTTCCAGGGCAATTGGGTCAGCGCGGTTTGATCGTGCGGTATAGGCAACCCTGTCAATATGATCAAGAACCATTGCTCCGGTTCCCTCAAGAAATAAGCCATCATATTCCAGGCATGAATAGTCAATAATATCCTGTACCCGATATTCGGTTTTCAACATTTCCAGAATATCATAGCGGCGCTCTTGCCTGCGACTGGGTGAATACATTGGAAAGACGGCAATGTGACCTCCGGCATGGGTGGAGAACCAATTATTCGGAAACACTGAATCGGGGGTCTCACTATCACCTGGATCTTCAAAAATGTGGACGCGTACTCCCTTTTCCTCAAGTTGTCGTGCCGCTTCACTGACTTCTCTGTAGGCATCTTCTGCTGTCTGTCCGGCAGTTCGACTTATATCAGTGTTTTGGAAAACATTGTCTGCAGCAGTTTCCGGATTCGGATGAAATCTGTGCGGGCGAATGACAACTACTGATCCCGGTGCCTGAATAGATTTTGCTGCCAAAATAAATATCCTTATCGTCGTTTGATTGCATTGAAGGTGGGCTTTTATCTTGCTGTAAGGATTTCGGCCTCACCTGAAGTTACCAGAATTGTATGTTCAAATTGAGCACTGACACTGCCATCAGCAGTCGTCACTGTCCAATCATCAGTTGTCGATGTTTCCACCTGGTTTGATTGTCCCATATTGATCATTGGTTCAACGGTGAATATCATCCCTTCTTTGAGGCGGATCTTGTTATGTTGACTGAAATGGTGGAGCACATGTGGATCTTCATGGAAGTTTTTGCCAATTCCATGCCCCCCATAAGTTTGCACGATGGAGTAACCAAATTTTGCAATATATTTTTCTATCGCCCGTCCAACTTCGTAGAGATATTTTCCGGCTTTAACTGCAGCAATACCCCGATACATTGCTTTCTCCGTCCGGGTCACCAGATTCACTATTTTTTCATCAACATCACCAACCATAAAGGTGCGAGAGGTGTCACCATGGTAACCATCAAGGATAACAGTGATATCAACGTTGACAATGTCCCCATTTTTAAGGATATCTTTCGCCGCGGGAATTCCGTGACAGACAACATTATTTATTGATGTGCAGATACTTTTGGGAAACCCATGGTAGTTCAGGGGGGCAGATATCGCTCCATGGTTTTTGGTGAATTCGGCGCAGAGGTTATCCAGTTCAAGTGTTGAAACCCCCTCGTTAACAAACGGTTCAATATAGCTTAAAACCTGTCCAGCCAAAGCCCCCGCTTTGCGCATTTTTTCAATCTCTTCTGCTGTTTTAATGATGATCATATTTTTCCCGTTAATTATTTTGTTATTGCTCTCCAAGGGGTTAGTCAACGCTCCCCGGAGTCGAGTGATGGAATGAGTAAGCCATTAATAACGCCAGTTATTGTCGATGTCAAACGATTCTCAAAGCGGGGCTGCGTGACGAACCTGTTCCGATTGTTGCTGGCGTTGGTAGTAGAGATAAAATGATTCCAGTATTTCTGCCGCCAATAATAAGCCGATGGCGATGGCAATGCCGGAAACAGGTGGTTGCCAGGTGACCAGTGGCCACCAGAGAAGCAGAAGAAATCCGCTTTTCAGGAAGGTGGAATGTACCAGTTGTCCAGTTTGATCGGCTCCGGCAAACCAGCCGCGCAGAAGGTTGGTCAATCCATAAAAGAATGGGAAGACTGAGCAGGCTGCCAGTGGCCATTGCAAATAGAGACGCAGATCAGCTTCTACCCCGAGCAGTTGTCCTAGAAAAAATTGATTCAGTGGCCCTGCAGTTAACAAAACCAGCAATCCAAGACCGATGGAGAGAATAAAACTGAAGCGGAGCAGGATGCGGTTATCTGCCGCTGTCTTGACCAAGGTTAAGTAGGCCTGTTGCAGATTGCGCATTGGCCCAGCGAGCAGGAACAGAAATCCACGGATCACCCCGAAAGCTGCCAGAGCCAGTGCGCCATCATGGAGCCGGCCGATAATTGAACTGATCAGTAACGGTATGGTTTGTTGCAGGCAGGATGAATAGGCCAGAGGGAATGAGTAGCGCAAAATTTCAGCGGTGGTTTTTTCAGCTTCTCCTTGATTCTGTGGCAGACCGATTTTCCACGCCAGCCAGGAGATAACCAGAGTCTCTGTCACAACACAGCTGACCAGGGCAAAAGCTCCAAATTGGGCACCATAAAACCATTTGTGTCCAACCATAAGAAACAGGAACAGTGCTGCCACCCTGACTCCGGTGGCAAATGAAACCAGACTGGTTTTTCTGGCGCGGATGATCAGTCCCTGGCAGAAGCCACGGATGCCGGTAAAAAATGGTAGAAAGGCTAATATATACAGAGCTTTTTTCGCTTCTGCAGCAACTTCAGCAGGAGTTCCGAGGAGCTTGATCAGGATCAGATCCCCAAGCGGGGTAAAGGCGATCAAGGACAACATCACGGCGACATAAATAGCGATCAGCCCGACAAATATCAACACCCCGACCGCCGATTTTCGACCACGAACCATAGCGATGGTAATAGTGTGATTCTGGTACGATGGGGATGCAATAAACAGATGAACCACCAATGCGACCGACATGCCAGCCAGGGCAATGATGTAATCGTCAAGTCTGGCCAGAGCGCCATTGATGATGGTATGGGAAATGCTCATGAGCTGGACATTGAGCACCAGTGGAAAAAAGAAAAAAGCAATCTCGCGGGTGGTCAGCCCCTTCTCAATCAAAATGAGCCTGGAAACAGCTGTAAGAGATCGGTTGATTGTTCAGCATAAAAATCGGTGGTCAGACCATCTGTGTTGCCCATTCCATAGGCACAGAAGCAGGTTGCTGTCCCCGCTTCACGACCGGCATAGAGATCGGTGTGATGATCGCCAATCATAACGGCTTGTTTCGGGTCTGCACCCAGACCTTCCAGCGCCTTGATCACCGGTAGTGGATGGGGTTTTTTTTCTGCATAACTGTCACCACCAACAATTATTTTAAAATTTTTGATTAAGTTCAAACCTTCAAGGAGATTTATGGTCAATTGATACGGTTTATTGGTGACGATTGCCATCTTGTCTGCTGAATGGTCACTCAGAAGTTCTTCTATCCCCGGATAGCAATGAGTGTGGTCGATTAAGTGCTCGCTGTACAGTTGCATAAACCTGTCGGTGTAAGCAGGCTGATAGAGCTCCTTTCCCAGAGCCCGTTCAACCAGGGTGCTGACACCATCGCCAACCATGTCGCAGACCTGTTTTTCCGGTAGTGGTGGACAATCGAGTTCAGCGCGGAGCAGGTTGAGCGAGATGGTGAGATCGGGAACCGAATCGACCAGAGTACCATCGAGATCAAAGAGGAGATAATTTACATTTTTCATTTCAAACCTTTTTAATTCGTGCACCAAAGATTGCAGTTCCAACCCTGACCAGAGTTGCACCTTCTTCCACCGCAACCGCAAAATCACCGCTCATCCCCATGGAGAGTTCAGTCATTTCCACGTTGGGGATCTGTAATTTTTCAATCTGCTGAGAGAGTTGACGCAACTGCTTGAAATAGGGTCGAACCTGCTCAGGGTCATCAGAGTGGGGTGGAAGACACATCAGACCGCAGATTTTCAGATTGGGTAGCGGTGCAATTGATTGGATCAGACTTGCCAGATCATCCGGTGCACACCCCGACTTGCTCAACTCATCACCGACATTCACTTGCAGCAGAATATTGGCAACTTGATCTATTTTACCCCACTGATTGGAAATCTCTCCAGCCAGTGAGAGGCGATCAACGGAGTGAATCATCGCCACCTTACCGCGCAGATATTTTACTTTATTACTCTGCAGACCACCGATGAAGTGCCACTCTACTGGTGACTCAACCAGTGGTTGTTTGTCGCGGAACTCCTGAACATAACTTTCACCAAAATATTTCTGTCCGGCGTGAAAAGCTTCTTCAATCTGTTCGGCAGGTTTTATTTTGGAGACGGCGATCAGTTTTACCTCTTTCGGGTTGCGTCCGACCTTTTGACAGGCATTCTTGATCTGGTTATTGATTCGTTCAAGATTGGCAGGAATATTGTTCATCGTTTTTGCTCCGTAAAATCAGATCAACAGCGGCACGCCCAACTCTTTCATTGCCAGCGTCAGTTTGCATAACGGGAGGCCGACAACATTGGTATAACTCCCCTCAATCCGGGCAACAAAACAGATTCCTATCCCCTGAATTGCATAAGCTCCTGCTTTGTCGTCAGGCTCTCCTGTAGCAATGTAACGTGCGATTTCATCGTCTGTCAATTGTCGAAACCAGACTTTGGTACTGACCGCTTCGGTGCGTTGTTGTTTTGTTTTCCGGTCAATAATGGCATAGCCGGAAAGAACCTGATGCTCTCTCCCGGAGAGTTGTTTTAACATGGCGGCGGCGTGGGCTTCATCGCGAGGCTTGCCGAGGATTTGATGATCACACAGCACGATGGTATCGCTGCCGATAAACCAGCGCCCCGAAACATCTTCTCGACCGGCCACTTCGGTCGCTTTATCAAGGCTCAAACGGATGACGTGTTCTTCCGGGGTTTCACCTTGCAGAATCTGCTCGTCTGCCCGGCTGGGAATCACTTGAAATTCGAGGCCGATCTGTTGCAATAATTCCCGGCGACGCGGTGATGCTGATGCCAGAATTAGTTGATCTTTCATTATTTATCCTCCCGCTTGGCCACAATCGGATTCCACCACTCTGGCAGTGCCGCAAGAGCCCGTTCTGCCATAGCCAGGCGACGGTCGGCACGTTTCATTTTTCGCTTCAATTCCAGGGGAGGGAAGAGGCCATAATTGATATTCATCGGTTGAAAATTAGTTTCTTCAGCGGACGATAGATGACCTAACAGTGCACCAAGAGCCGTTTCTTCGGGAGGTGCAGAAATTGTGTCACCACGGAGTTGATAAGCAGCAAAGATTCCCGCCAGAAAGCCACAGGCTGCCGATTCGACATAGCCTTCAACGCCACTCAATTGACCCGCAGCATAAATATGTGGGGCTTGTTTGAATTGTAGCGATTTGGTCAGACAGGCAGGTGCATTGATAAAGGTATTTCGATGCATGCTGCCGAGGCGGGCAAAATTTACCTGCTCCAGTCCGGGAATGGTGCGGAAGATTCTCTCTTGTTCTGGATAGGTCAAGCGGGTTTGAAACCCGACCAGATTAAACAGCGAAGCATTACGATTATCCTGCCGTAACTGCAGAACCGCGTAAGGGATCTTTCCGGTCTTCGGATCGGGCAGTCCGACCGGTTTCATCGGTCCGAAAGAGAGAGTTTGTGGACCACGAACTGCCATCTCCTCAATCGGCATACACCCCTCAAAATGGATCAGTTTTTCGAATTCGCGTCCTGCAACCTTATCGGCATCAACCAATGCCTGAACAAAGGTGAAGTATTGCTCTTCAGTAAACGGGCAGTTGATATAGTCATCGCCCCCTTTGTCATAACGGGAAGCCCGCCAGGCGATATCGAAGTTAATTGAATCGACCTCAACAATCGGCGCAATCGCATCATAAAAATAGAGATGTTCAGCCCCGGTCAGCTTCTCAATCTCGGTAGAGAGTTTTTCCGAAGTCAGCGGGCCGCTGGCGAGGATGGTTGTCCCTTCCTGCGGCAACTGGGTGATCTCTTCCCGGATCAGCTCAATATTGGGTTCGGCAGTAATTTTGTCATTGATATAGTTAGAAAATTCATCCCGGTCAACTGCCAGCGCCCCTCCAGCAGGAACCGCCGTTGCGTCGGCTGCTTCAATAAACAGCGAGCCGCTGCGCCGCAGTTCTTCTTTGAGGCAGCCGACGGCATTATTCATTCCGGCACCACGCAAACTGTTTGAGCAGACCAGTTCGGCTAATCCCTCACTTTGATGAGCCGGGGAAAACCGTAACGGTTTCATCTCGTATAATTTGACCTGACATCCTTCTTTTGCCGCCTGCCAGGCT
>JAOZQF010000016.1:0-4561 GCA_029932345.1 Desulfuromusa sp.
TACCCAGAAGAAGTCACCACCTTGACTGACACCGTTACCGATAGCCGTCAAAGAGTTGTGATAACCGGAGCCGTCACCGGCGTGGCAGTTCAGGCAGGTTGAACTGGCATCGGAGCCCTTCATCAGGCTAGCGGCATTGACATCACCGCTTCTTGGGTTGTCGGCAGAGTTGTGCATGGAGTGACAGCCGTCACAATGTGCAACACCGCCACTATGGAATGCGAATGCGGTTCCGCTCATCAGGAACAGCCCAGCGACCACAGCTAAAATAATTTTGGTTGTTTTCATTTGCATATCCTCCCATCGGGTTGTTAAGCGACTAGCGACTTTGCCGGAGCAGACGCTAGCCGGTTTTCAGACTGTGCATATCCACAGGAGCAAACTGCGTGCCAGTTCTTTGTGTGGAAATAAAATCTTTGTTTATCAGTTGGTTAGATGCTTTGTGGAGATTTGTTGTGGTTTTGAAATGGGAAGGTATCTGGTGATTTTCCTGATCTCTTCTTGGGAAATTCCCAGAATTTGACCAGGCTGTTGGTTTTAAATCCGCTTTAATCCGTTGTTTCTGTGGCATCTGTGTGCCATTGCTTTTAATAGAACACAGAAAGTGCGGAAAAGGCGGATAACAGCAGATATAGCAAAGGAATTTTTTCTTGAATGGAAACTAAATTATTGAAGTGTTCAACGCTTTTTTCGCCGGTAAACCCTGTAAACCCCCACCCCCTTGTTTGCTGCTTGTGACACAAAAACCCGCCCGGCCAGTTGGTCGATAGCAATATCGTCGGGAACCAGAAGATCCTCTGGCAGGCCCCCACGGTAGCCGAATTCCCCCTGGAACTTAAAATTTTTATCGAACAGCATGACCACGGAGCGAAGTCGGTCACTCACATAAATAATACCACGGTGGTCAATTGCAATCCCCGAGATAACTCCGAACTTACCCGGCCCGCTACCCGATTTTCCGAACGAATGGAGAGTTCCATCGGTGTTTAATCGAAAAACGGCAAAAAGCTGTGGGACGGTAAAATAGATATTCCCTTTGGCGTCAAGGTTGAAATTACGGATATCGAGCCCAAGAAGTTCCTCTGCCTCGGGGTCTTTCTCTTTTTGCAATGCCTGGAGTTTTGCGCCAACATCGAGCATTCTCTCGAATTGACCGTTGCTTGAGGTAATGACAATAGTCATTGTCTGTGGATCGAGCAGATAAAATCTGTCCTCTTGAAACTGCATACGACGGGCGCGGAAATATACCAACTGTTCCGGAAACCCCTGCAGGGGGATAACTTCTTGCAACTTACCCCGGTAGTTAAAGACATGGATGGCGTTTTCCTTGAACTTTTGGGAGAGACCGTAGATCGTACCGTCATCACCGACAGCAATATCGTTTAGAGTGGCGATTTCTCCATCTCCCCCGAAGGCAAAGATCTCCATCCCTTCTTTATTGAAAACCTGTATTTCATGAGTAGCCAAGTTGAGGGTGAATATTTCGTCGTGGGTTTGGTCATAGTCAACCCGTGCCCATTGTGAAGGGACCACGCCTGAAAAATCAGAGAGCAGATACATAAAGCTGAATTGCAGGTTCGATCCGGATCTCACGCTGGTCATCAATTCGGCGCTGGCCGGGATTGGATAGACCAGTACCAGACACAGAGATGTCAGGGTGGCGATGGCCAGCAGATGTCTAAAACAATGGATGATGCTCTTCATAACTTATAAACACTCCAGCAAACAGTATACCGCTTTCTGTGGTGACGGTTTAAACCTGCTATCCATACATAAGCAGGAGGTCGCGGTTTTTATCTCTCGGCCAGAAACGACCGGGATCTGGCAAAATAACCAAAACAGACTGGGAAAATTCCTAATAACTCCAGTATTCCCCCGGTATCGAATATACACCAAAATTCAACAGAACATATAACTATGATGACTCCGAAACCTGCCCCGGACACAATCCGAAGTGTTTTACCCAAGATGAATCGTTACTGCAATATTTACCCAGGAAGGATGAGTGGCTGAATTCTTGCAGTGATTATTAACGGGTCATTCTGTCTTTTCCTCTGTTTGTTGAGCCATCGGTTGGTTAAATTCATGGATGAACGAGGAATACTCTTTCTGTCAGGATTCTCATTATGGCCAATAATAATACCGCTGAACAGCAAGCGAAAGATACCGGGATGGCTTTTATCCTGATCTGTCTGATTGTCTTTCTGTTCACCCATCAGCTTGTATGGATCTATGCGGCAGTTTTTTTTCTACTCATTTGCATGATTTGCCCAGCACTCTATCGACCGGCGTCCCGTATCTGGTTTAAATTTTCCAGGGTCATAGGTGACATCGTCTCGAAGATTTTACTGTCGATCATTTTCTACACAGTTTTGACTCCCATCGGCCTGTTGCGTCAACTTACCGGGGCCGATGCAATGAAGCAAAAAAAATGGAAAACACCGGAATCGGCATTTAAAGAGAGAGAGATTAATTTTTCAGCCGCTGATTTGAAAAAACCGTATTGAAATATATCAGAAAGGGCAGGCTATGGAATTCATGATAGATCTTTGGGGCTTTCTGAAAGAACGGAAAAAGTTCTGGCTGTTGCCGATTATCGCCACCCTTTTAATCTTCGGCGGTTTGATTGTGCTGACCAGTGGCACCGCTATCGCCCCATTTATCTACACCCTTTTCTAGGTTTTTCGAGTATGGCGCATACAATTCTCGGCATTTCAGCTTTTTACCACGACAGTGCTGCAACCATCCTGATCGATGGGCAGATTGTAGCTGCAGCCCAGGAAGAACGTTTCACCCGCAAGAAGCAGGACTCAGCCTTTCCTGCTCGTGCAGTCCAGTACTGTCTGGAAGAAGCCGGGCTGCAAGTTACAGATCTGGATCTGATCGTTTTCTACGACAAGCCCTATCTGAAATTTGAGCGACTGCTGGAGACCTACCACGCCTTTGCTCCCAAGGGTTTAAAGAGCTTTCTCTCTGCGGCGCCGGTCTGGGTCAAAGAAAAAATGTTCATGCGTAAAATGATCTGGGATGAATTGGAGCAACTCGACCCGCGAGTAAAAAACAAAAAACCGCAGCTGCTTTTCCCGGAACATCATCTTTCACACGCGGCCAGTGCCTTTTATCCTTCCCCTTTCAAAGAGGCGGCAATTCTGACTGTTGATGGTGTTGGCGAGTGGGCGACCACCACCATCGGGGAAGGACGGGGCAGCCAGATCAAAATGCTCAGGGAGCTCTCCTTTCCCCACTCGCTCGGTCTGCTCTATTCTGCTTTTACCTATTACTGTGGCTTCAAAGTCAACAGTGGTGAATACAAGTTGATGGGCCTTGCGCCCTACGGCAACCATGACAGTCAGCGGGTCAAAGATTTTGAAAATCTGACCAGGGAGGAACTTGTCGACATTAAAGATGATGGTTCGTTCCTGTTAAACATGGACTACTTCGACTATGCCACCGGTTTGCGCATGTGTAATGATGAGAAATGGGAACGCCTGTTCGGCATTGCCCGCCGCGAGCAGGAAAGTGATCTCACCCAGCCTTACATGGACATGGCCCTGGCAATTCAGAACATCACCGAAGAGATCATCCTCAAGCTGGCGGCGACCTGCGTGAAATTGACCGGGCTTCGAAACCTGGTGATGGCTGGTGGTGTTGCTCTTAACTGTGTCGCCAATGGCAAACTGCTGGAAAGTGGCATTATTGACCAGCTCTGGATTCAACCTGCGGCCGGTGATGCAGGTGGAGCGCTCGGAGCTGCCTACGCAGCACACTATATCTGGGCGGGGGCAGAACGGAAAATTGATCCTTCTGGTTCTGATAATATGCAGGGTGCCTATCTGGGTCCTGAATTTAGTTCCATTGATATTCAGCGGATGTGCCGCACTTACAGTGCTCCAAACAAAGAATACCGTGACTTTTCTCTGCTTTGTAAAGATGTTGCCAAACTGCTGGAACAGGGGAAGGTTGTCGGCTGGTTTCAAGGACGCATGGAGTTCGGTCCACGGGCTCTCGGCAACCGGAGCATTCTCGGTGATCCACGCCATCCTGAAATGCAGAAAAAGCTGAATCTTAAGATCAAGTTTCGCGAAGGGTTCAGGCCATTTGCCCCTTCTGTCCTGGCTGAAGATTGCCACGAATATTTTAATCTCAGTGCAACCTCGCCCTACATGCTGCTGGTTGGCATGGTCAACAAAAAGCGTTGTCACCCGCTGCCGGAGAACTATGCTGAGATGAACGTACATGACCGCTTGTATTTCCAGCGTTCCGACATTCCGGCGATCACTCATGTTGATTACTCGGCCAGGGTTCAGACCGTCCACCGTGACACCAACCCGCGCTATTGGCAACTGATCAATACCTTTAAAGAGTTGACCGGCTATGGGCTGGTGGTCAATACCAGTTTCAACGTTCGTGGTGAGCCGATTATCTGCACTCCGGCTGACGCGTATCGCTGTTTTATGCGCACCGAAATGGATTATCTGGTGATTGCGGATCAGCTCTTCAGCAAAGAGCAGCAACCTGAATGGCACGAAGGAATTCGCTGGCAGGATCAGTACGAGTTGGA
>JAOZQF010000016.1:4661-21690 GCA_029932345.1 Desulfuromusa sp.
AGCAGCAACCTGAATGGCACGAAGGAATTCGCTGGCAGGATCAGTACGAGTTGGACTGATCCGGGAATTCATTTAAATAGATAGGTGACGGGTCATGAGCATAGAATCCATCTCGAAGCTGCGCCTCTGGATTTTCTGGCTGATTGCTATTTTAGTTATACCGATAACTTTTCTGCTCTGCCTGGAGGGTGGCCTGCGGTTGTTTGGTGTCGGGCAGTCGGTTAGTTTCACAACCGATTGTGCTGTTGAAGGAGAAGATTATTATTGCGAAAACGATCGGTTTATTGAGCAGTTTTTTCCGAAGCAGCTCGCCAGGCAACCCAGATCTTTTGCTTACCCGAAGATAAAGGCGGCAAAGACCTTTCGTATTTTTGTTCTCGGGGCATCCGCAGCTCAAGGGGATCCGGACCCCTCTTATGGATTTTCTCAAATTCTCAAAGTTCTCCTTCGCGAAAGATTTCCAGCAATCAATTTTGAGGTTATCAATACCGCCATTACTGCCATTAATTCTCATGTTGTGCTGCCGATTGCCAAGGACGTGAGGCAGCACCAGGCGGATATGGCAATCATCTATTTAGGCAATAATGAAGTCGTTGGACCTTTTGGTGCCGGGACGATTTTTTCACCAATAGCTCCAAATCTCACTTTGATTCGGGCTGGACTTCAATTGAAAGCCACCAGAACCGGGCAATTAATCAATCGACTCATCAGTCAGACAAAAACAGAAGATCCAGAGCAGCGCTGGCAGGGAATGGAAATGTTTCTGGATAAACAGGTACGCTCCGACGACCCGGCACTGGAAACGGTCTACAGCCACTTTCAGGATAATCTTTTCGACATAATCCAGGCTTTCAGGGGCAAAAATATCCCGGTTGTTATTAGCACCGTAGGCAGCAACCTGAAAGATTTTCCGCCGCTGGGATCCCAGCACAATCTATCACTGACAGAAGATGAGCGACTTCGGTGGGGCGTGGCTTACCAGCTTGGGATGGAGCTGTTTGACGCTGGAGAGATGGAAGCATCACTGTCAACCTTTCTTCAAGCAGAGCAAATAGATGCGAGTTATGCCGATCTGCAGTTTTACCTGGGACGTGTGTATCTTGAATCAGGAGATTTTGCTGCAGCCCGAAACTGTTTTGTCCAGGCCCGTAATCTGGATACCCTACGGTTTCGAGCCGACAGTCGGATTAATGATGTTATCCGATCTGTGGTGACACAAAGTTCCGATAAGGGCGTTTTTCTGGTGGACGCCGTCAGAGAGCTTTCTGAGCAAAGTCCACAGAAGATTCAGGGAGAAGAGTTTTACTATGAGCACGTCCACCTGACGTTTCATGGTAACTATCTGCTTGCTCGTGAAATTGCAGAGAAAGTCTTGCTTGCTCTACCAAAAGAACAGATGAATATTGCTGGTGGAAGAGGATTTTTAAATGAACAAGAGTGCGCCGCCCTTCTGGCGTGGAGTCACTTCGATCAACTGAGGGTCGATAAAGACTTGCTACAACGCCTGGTTCGGCCACCTTTTAAAAACCAGTTACATCATCAGCAGCGTTTGGGTGAGCTTGAAGCAAAATACGTGGTGCTGGAAAAGGGACAAACAGCGACGGCTATCACGGCCGATGACAGACTGTATCGTCAAGCACTTCAGTTGTCAGCCAATGATCCTTGGTTGCATTTCAATTACGGTGTTTTTTTAACTGAACAGAAAAATGTGGCTGCGGCAATAGCACAATTTCAGGTCTTTATAAAATTATTGCCACAGAGCCTCAGAGGGCGAGAAAAACTTGCCACCAGCCTGGCTGATTCCGGCCGCTATCAGGAGTCGCTTTATCATTATGACGCTCTGATTGATCAGCCCCAAGTCAAGACTGACCGGACAAAAACGAGGATGAAGAAGGCCTATGCCCTGGCACGGTTACAACGCTATGAAGAAAGCATGGATAGCTACGAAAAAGCATTAGCAGAAGATCAAAGTTCTGCTGTCAATATTTATCATGCGATGGCCAAATTGAAGATCAAGACCGGTTCTTTATCAGAAGCTCAGCAACTCTTGGAAAAAGCGATCTCACATAATAATGGGAAGCATGGAATGGCAGATATTTACTTCAATTATGGTTATGTTTTAAAGCAGCTCAAGAAAAAAGAGAAATCTATTTCTGCTTATAAAAAGGCTATTAAAATATACAAAAAGGAGCTTGCAACAACCGCCGATAATGACAAAACAACATTGCTTTTCGTCTTAGGTCGTAGCTATTTCGAAATAGGGGATAGTGAGGAAGGGAGCAGTTATCTTCAGCAAGCGATCAATAAATCCCCTGCGGAGCTTAATTATCACTTGACCCTGATAACATCATTGGCTCGAAACGGTCATCAGAAAGAGGCCCTTATGTTTACAGAAAAAGCCTTAAAGCTCATGAATGAGTTGGGAAGGCCGGATGCCGTTGCGAGGTTGAAGAGTATAAAACAGAAGATTTCCCCGCATAGTCCGACAGACTCCTAGCTGTTCTTTTCGGGCATTTCCCCAGATTTTTCTGGTGAATTTCCTGAATTTGTCTCTTCAGGCCGTGGTCAATATCCTTTAAATCCTTTAACCATGCCGTTTGGAGAAAGTGGAACGGCTTTTGCTCTATTTTTAGCAGTGATCGAGTGAATTGTATGACCTGTGTGGTTTTATTCGGGAGGATTCATGTACGGGGGCTCTTGGCAGATCCAGATCATTGATGAGGAAGTTGTGATTCTTCTGGCCCTATCCCGCGCTTACCAGGGTAAGTTGGTTGATATTGTCACGGCTACCACTATGGATCAGGTTTTGAGCCAGATGGATATTTTTAATTTTGACTTGTTCCTGCTTGATCTTGACCTGAAAGGGTGCTGCAGTCTGGAGCTATTGAAGATTATGACCGATCGTTTTCCAGATATACCGGTCATCCTGATGACAACCCGAGAGACAGAATCAGAAGAATTGCTGGAGAGGATTGCAGCAGTCAGGTCTCCATGTTGCTGGCAGTTGCTCGAAAAACCCTTCTGCTATGAGAAATTGACCGGTTTCATTGACCGGGCGTTGCGGGCACGCTTAATCTCTGATCCAGAAGATCATCTGTGTACTGTTGTCGATGGCAAAGAAAAAAGACGTTGTCGGCGATTTTCCCGTTTTGAGCAGATCAACCTCTCCTCCCCCGTGACCCTTGCCGCACACTACCAAAGTGCCCCTTTTCTGGCCACTCTGATGGATATTTCTGTCGGTGGCCTGGGTCTGACGACCAGAAAGAAATTGACCGTATCGCAGCTGGTTAGTTTTGATGAAAAATTCATGCATCAGTCCGGGGTTATTGTCTGGAGCCGGGAGGAGGATGATAAAATCAGTCGATCGGGGATAAGATTCACCTGACTCAAAAATCCTCTATCACTCCACCGACCATAGCAAAAACTGTTTTTTAGACTTTCTTATGCTATTGTTGAGTGAAGTTATTGTAATTATTGAATCCAACCTGTCGATACCCCGTGCTGCCGGAGGTGAGCTGGAAACATGAAGAGACAAGTTTTGCAGGGTTTAGTTATCATGTTGATCTGTTTTCTGCTTGGCGGGACCTATATTATTTATGCGATCGGGAGGGCAACCAACCAACTGGAATGTGCCGTGACTATGCATCAGCTTAATGATGCAATCAAAGTGCTACAGGGCGGCATTGAAAAAGTCCAAATTGATTTTCAGCAGCAGAACTTCCTCCGGAAAAACGATCTGTTATCACTGCAAACCGCGACTACTGGCTTACAAAAAAACCTGGTAAACAGTTTCAACTGTGAAGGTTCGAAAGAACTGCTGGCACGGTTGGAGCAACTGCAACTGCGAAATAAAGAATATACTCTCAACCTGAATAATCTCTTGAACCTGGCCCCGGAGACGATCGAGTATCAGAATGAAGTTCCAGCCCTTTTACAACAAGGGACCGAATTCACCTTGGTTCTGAATTTTTTTGTCAACAACATCAGTGGCGAATTTACCAGCCTTTCCGAAGTTCTTTTCCGTGATATCACCCGGCTCAAAAACCTGGTCATTTTTCTGGTTATTATCGGACCGATTGCAATTCTTTTTATCACCGCGTATTTCCTGAGACGCTTTACCGGCTCGATCGATACTCTGGTTCAGGCTTCTTCAGTTCTGGAGAGTGGCAATCTGGATTTTCACATCAATAATAACCTGAAGTATGAATTTAAACAGTTAGCCGATTCTTTTAACAGTATGAGCCGTTCTCTCAAACTCCAACGTGATGATTTGCAGATGGCCCGCAAGATGTATCAGAGACTATTTGAAAGTGCTGGTGACGGCATTTTCATCCTTGATCTTGCGGAGGGTCGGGAAGGGCTGATTGTCTCCGCTAATCCGGCTGCCGCAGTGATGCATAGTTACAAGGTTGAGGAACTGTCAGGTATGAATATTGCTGATCTTTCGGGTGATAACCAATGTCACGAACGGCTTCGGTGTGCTTCGAGCGGAAGTTGGGTACAATATACTGTTCAGCGTAAGAAAAAAAATGGGGAAAGGTTCCTGGCAGAGGTCAATGTCGGGTTGCTCAATATTGACGAACTAAAATATGCACTGGTGTTCAGCCGCGATATTACCCAGCAGAAAAAGGTAGAAACCCGGTTGCAACGGGCTAACCAGATGGCACTCGTTGGTGAAATGGCAGCCGGTCTGGCTCACGAAATCAAGAACCCCCTGGCCGGTATTAAAGTGACCCTTGAGGTGCTGGCTGATGAGTTGGAACTTAACGAAGAAGATCGGGATCTGTTTGCCCGGGTGATCAATGAGACGACCCGGGTTGAAAAATTGCTCAAGGGATTGCTGAATTATGCCCGCCCGCCTAAATTGTATTACGAGCGGTTCGATTTGAATACGCTGCTGGATAGCTCCATTCGAAATTCAGCTGTTGCTGGAAAAACCTCATCCAGAGCGGGGGTAGAATTCGTCCGCTGTTTTGCTGCCGATCTTCCGCAGCTTGAAGCTGATTCGGCTCAGTTGCAGCAAGTATTCTTGAATGTTTTTCTCAATGCAATTGAGGCAATGGCTGAAGGGGGAGAGATCACTGTCTCTACCCGTAAGGTAGATGAAAAATCGCTGGAACTGGAGATAACAGATACGGGTAAAGGGATCCCGGAAGCTGCCCTGGTTAAAGTTTTTCGGCCCTTTATGACGACAAAATCCAAAGGAACCGGATTGGGGCTGGCAATCTGTAAGCGAATTATCGAAGACCATGGTGGTAGCATTGCAGCCGGTATTTATCCTGCCGGAGGAACCAGATTTACCATTATTCTGCCCCTTAATCGCCCTGAGTGGGAGGAGATGCAATGAGAAAAAAAGGTCGGATTCTTCTTCTTGATGATGATGAGTTAATTATCTCTATGCTTGCCAGGGCTCTGCGTAAGGAAGGTTATGAGACGCAGTTGCTATATAGTTCGGTTCAGGCTGTAGAAAAAATTATTGCCTGGCAGCCTGACATGATGCTGCTTGACATCGAACTGGGAGAGGAATTGAACGGGCTTGATATCCTGAGGCTCTTGCACGATGAAAATATCAAATTCCCCGTAGTTATGTTGACCGGGGACGATTCCAGTGAATCGGCCATTCGAGCTCTCCGTTATGGAGCTTCTGACTATCTGCACAAACCTTTTAACATCGAAGAAGTTAAAATTGTGGTTGGGCGGATTCTCAGGGATGCTCGGTTGCAGGATGAAATTGCCTATCTGAAAAAAACCAATATCGCAGCTCTCAGTCAGAATTTTGTCGGCAATTCACCAATTATCAGCAAGCTTTTACAGGATGCGCGCAGAATTGCAGAAGCCGGTGTCCCGTTAGTTTTGATCACTGGTAGCTCGGGGACTGGCAAGGAGGTTCTGGCACGTAAAATTCACTGCTGGCGTTTCGCTGAGCGTGATGATTTTGAGTCGATCCCCTATATTGCCATTAACTGTACGGCGTTGCCGGAAAATTTGATTGAGGGGGAGTTGTTCGGCCATGTCAAGGGTGCCTTTACTGATGCCAAAACCGATAAAAAGGGAGTTTTCGAGCTGGCCGATGGTGGCACGCTGTTGTTGGATGAAATCGGGGATATGCGGGCTGACCTGCAAGGAAAGTTACTGCGGGTTCTGGAACAACGGACAGTACGTCGCGTTGGCGGAAATATCGATTTGCCGATCGATGTTAATATTATTGTGTCCACCAATCGGGAGCTCAGAAAACAGGTTTCCGACGGTTTGTTTCGCGAGGATCTTTTTTACCGTTTGAACTCATTTCTTATTGATATCCCTCCACTCAAAGAACGTGATGCCGATGTGCTTTTGCTGGTGGATTATTTTCTCCAGATATTTGCCAAAAAATATTCGAAGCAACCGGTTACGACCATTGCCAAAGATGCTGAAAAGCTCATGCTGGATTATGAGTGGCCGGGCAATGTTCGCGAGCTGCGTAACATGATCGAACGCTGTGTGGTCATGGAGGATACAGAAAAGCTGACCGCCAGTTGTCTCCCGTTGGATATTGGCGGTCGGCAATCTATGGCACAGGAACGGCGGAAAGAGTTCCAGATTCTTCTGCCGGAGGAGGGGATTTCCCTCGAAGATGTTGAGAAAGAGTTGTTTCATCTGGCGTTGGAGCGAACCAACCACAATATGACTCGGGCGGCGAAGCTGCTCAAAGTCAGCTACGATGTTTTTCGCTATCAGGCAAAAAAATATGGTCTTCTCTAGCCCCCTGCCAGGGGCTATCAGACATTTCCCTCAGGAGCAATAATCAGGTCGTGTGGCCTAATCTTCCAACCCTATTCCGAAGCCTGAAGGGGTAGCTCGGCCAGCCGTTGAATAATTGGCAGATGCTGGGTACAGCGTTCTTCGCAATCACCGCAACTGATACATTCTTTGGCCTGTTGCGGGGTGATGTCCCAGTGGAAGCGGTAGTGATCCAGTACCGCCTGCTTGTCGCCATCGGTCAGAATCAATTGATTATAGCTATCCAGATATTTGGGAATTGGAATATCGACGGGACAGGGGAGGCAGTAGCCGCAGCCGGTACACAGATCGGAGAATGCGGTTTTCAGGTTGCTCTCAACGTTTTTTTGCTGCTTGCTGCTGATGGGGGTGAAGTTTTTCACTGCTGCAACGGCCTGATCAATTTCATCACGATTTTCAAACCCGACCAGTACCGTTGATATAGCCGGGTGGGACAGGTTGAACTGCAGGGCCGCGCTGACGACATTATCGGCGGTCTCCGATTTGAGAAAAGCGAACTTTTCGGCATTCTGTGGGATCAGCCCTCCCCCTAACGGGTTCATGGTGACGACACCGAGCTTTTGCTGACCCGCTTGTACAACCGCCTGTTGCCGGTAGGGGAAATTGATAGCGTTGTAGCCGAGAAGAATCCCCTCAAAGATTCTCTCCTTCAGGACTTCGGCAATCGCTTCACCCTCCATGTGGGAGGAACAGAGGAGGTGTCCGATCAGCCCTTCCTCTTTGGCCTTCAGCGCCGCTTCTACCGCACCCAGCTGCTTACGGTTTTCCCAATCCTGCGGATTCATCAGGTGCCAGATATAGAAAAAATCAATTTGATCAACTCCCAGCCGAGTCAAACTGCGCTCTAACGTTTTACGGAGATCATCCCCTTTTGCGTGGCTCCCTTTGGTTGAAACAATGAAACTCTCTCTGGGGAGTTGCCGCAGCGCGTGGCCAAAAATATTTTCACTTCGATCCTCGCAGTAGATGGGTGCGGTATCGAAGTAATTAATCCCTTTTTCGTGGGCGTAGAGGATGAGATCAGAATTTTTTTCGAAATTTTCTGGTTCAGTGAAACGCATTCCACCAAAACTGATGGTTGATACGTTTTTGCCGGTTGTACCGAAGGGTCTGTAAAGCAAGGGGTTCTCCCGCGCAGTCAAGAAAAGAGTGGCAGTGATCAGTCTCTGGAGTCTGTGAGTATTGAGCCGTCGGAGCTGAGAAGAATGGCTAGCCAGCGGGTTGACTCATTCACTTCAAGGGCAATTTTGACCACCATTGTTAATGGAACAGAAAGAAGCATCCCAACCGGACCGAGTACCCAGCCCCAGAAGACCAAAGAGACAAATATCACCAGAGTTGAAAGACCAAGTTTTTGTCCCATCAAGCGGGGCTCAATGGCACTTCCCATAATCAGATTAACCACCAGATAGAGGGCCGCAATCAGTACGGCAGGGATGGAACCCAGTTGGATGACTGCGAGTAGAACTGCCGGAATTGCCGCAATAATTGAGCCAATATTCGGGACATAGTTGAGCAGAAAAGCAATCATCCCCCACAGGGGTGCATAGTCAAGACCAAAAATCAGCAGCCCGATTGTGACTACCAGACCGGTTGCAATGCTGACCAGAGTTTTAATCGCCAGATATTGACGAACCCCGACAATAAATTTTTCAAAAGAGGCCAGGGATGAATCGGCATCAGGAAGTGCCGCCCTTAATTTATTCGGCATGCCGGCAGCTTCAAACAAGATAAAAACCACTGTCAGCATAATCATGAAAGAGTTGGTGAGAACTCCACCCGCTGTGGACAACATGCTGGCTGCCGATTGCATAATTGAGCCCGGGTTGAAATGTTCCAGTAGCACCGACTTTGAAACTTTAATGCCAAAGTTATCGAGCCAGTCAAATAAAATGAACATCTGGATGCGGAGTTTTTCCTGATAGACGGGGAGTGCATTGGTGAAATCATTGACCGAAGTACCGATCAGTGTCACGACTCCCAGTCCTCCCAGTATGACGGTGCCGATGACCAGTAACAGGGCGATCGGCGCAGGAATTTTGTGTTGTTGGAGCCAGAAAAAAGGTCCGGCGCAGATGATGGAGATAAAAAAGGCGAGGAGGAAGGGGACCAGCAGAGCCTGAGCAGTTTTAACCCCGGCAATGATAATAATCAATGCTGCCAGAGTCAGGATGAGTTCAGCACTTTTATGTTCAGATTTGGGCATATATATGGATACCTGCCGAACGCTTGAGGATGAAACTGCTACCAATAAAACCGCAAGTCTGTGTAATTGTCAATTTTTTCCCGGACAATTACCCGATGGTACAGCGCAACAGTTTGACCCCACTGCTGAAATAGACTTCCATTTTATTGGGTCGGGTCACATTGATAACCCGCCCGAGTCCAAAACTTGGGTGCTGGATCAAATCACCAGATTCGATTGACATCTGCATGCTGTAAGGGGTTGCAGTTGCGGGATCGAGATCTTTTAATAGCTCTTCCCATTCTGTCTCTGTTTTAGCTGTTTTTACCGGACGAGAGCCACTGGTTTTTCTTTTTGTTGCAGGTTTTTTTGCGACAGTGCTCCGGTAGTTATGAATTCCACCACAGGTGTTGCACTCAACCTTGGCGATCGTATCGCCAACCATGGCAATAATTGTATGGTTTGTGGTGTCTTTACATTTTGTACATTTCGAGGTGATATGATCACCTGCCGAAAGTTGTTGGTTTGTCATCGAATCTCCTTGTGAAAAGGCGTTTGTTGTACCTTGCCACAAAGAGTCTGTCAATTATCTTTATGTGCAATTGATTGATTGGTTTCGGGTTTCACTCGGGGGCGAAATCAAGACTTGTTGAATTGATGCAATAACGCACTCCGGTGGGTTGAGGTCCATCGGGGAATATATGTCCCAGGTGGGCATCACAACCGGCGCAAAGGGCTTCAGTGCGAACCCGGAAGAGGCTGCGATCTTCTCGCTCAATAATATTTTCTGCGGCCATTGGTTGATAGAAGCTTGGCCAGCCGCTCCCTGAATCAAATTTGCAGTCTGAGTGAAATAATTCCAGACCACAGCAGATACAACAGTAGATCCCCTGGTCATGATGATCCCAGTAACGGCCGGTAAAGGGGTGCTCAGTTCCCGCTTTACGGGTAACCGAATAGACTTCCGGAGTTAACCGTTGTTGCCACTCCTGATCTGAACGATGATTTTTTTTTGTCATAGTTGTCTTTATCTGAACGGATCTTTTGTCTTCAGGATCTTGGGATTAAAAGCATTGAAAAAATCATGTTAACCTGTTTTTACATTATTCTCAAAATATTTTTTTAATCTCGCTCCTGTTGTATTGACGGCAATAGCTGATTCCGTTTATGGTTCGAATCACTTTTTAATAAGAACCATCAGGGGATACCTCTAACCAAAAAAGGATAAATAAGATGAAAAAGATGATACTATTTCTATCAATTTTAGTCTTTTGTACAGCATCTGTTGCTACTGCCGTTCCCAAAAATAAAACGCTGGTCTTTGATAAGTCTTCGACGGGGTCGGTTACGTTTTCGGGGAAGATTCATAAAGATGCCGGTATCAGCTGCAAGGAGTGTCACAACAAGGAGATGTTCCCAAAAATGAAGCAGGGGACGGTCGAAATTAAGATGAAGAAAATATATGCGGGTGAACTCTGCGGTAAATGTCACAACGGTACCCGTGCTTTTGCTGCAAAGAAAAACTGTAAGCGTTGTCACGTTAAATAATAATGGCGTCGCAAAAATCCCGACCTCCGGTGTTGCGGTAGTTTTTCAGGATCTCGACATACCGTATGTATGTCTTCACCCCTGAAAAATTACTGCGCCTGGACGGTCGAAATTTTTGCTTAGCCATCATATCTAAGTTTTGTGAAATCAGCGGTTTTTATTCAATAGCTCTTTTTGTTTTCTGGTATCAAGAATGACCGTTTTATCAAAGTTTTGACCGCTGCGATTAACATAGTGAAATTTCAGGCTGTGTTTACCAATGATCACCTCATCACCATCGAGCAGTTCGTATCTATCGATCTTTTTTTCATTAACGAAAGTCCCATTGGTGCTCTTAAGATCTTCAATGAAATAGGTATTCATCACTTTCTTGATGATTGCATGGGAGCTTGAAACCGCCGGATTGTCAATCCGGATATCATTCTTCACGTTACGTCCGATACTGATCTGCTCATTTTCTGTTTCAAATGTGTCGAGGTTTTTCCCCTGGTACTTTAATTCAATTTTTAACATCACTTTCTCCTTTTCATTTTGTCTTGGTGACTTATGGTCACTCTTCGTCAAGTTGCTCTATTTGTAGCAGGATCGCAGTAATATTATCTTTCCCTCCTGCAGCAAGTGCTGCATTGATTAAGGCGTCACAGCGAAGATCTATTGTTCCTGTTTGTCTGAGATGTTTTTCTATTTCGGTGTCGGATACCAGGTCGGTCAGTCCGTCAGAACAGAGGAGAAATTGATCTGCAGGGGCAAGAGATATTTTGTCCTGATAGATATCCAGCTGCGGGCTGAGGCCAATTGCCTGCAGGAGAATATTCCCCAGCGATGAACTCTTTGCCTGTTCCGGTGTAATTGTCCCCTGTCGTAGTTGTTCCCCTACCAGGGAGTGATCATCGCTTAATTGTTGCAGTTTCTGGTTGTGTAAGCGGTAGATCCGGCTGTCACCAACGTGGGCAAGATACCCCTGTTGCTGATGCAGCAGGATGATACTCAGGGTTGTCCCCATCCCATGGAGAGAGGGGTTGACCTTGGCTGCTTGTCTGACTGCCAGGTTTGCTTCAGTCACCGCTTGCTTGAGCTGCTGTTGAGGATTGGTTTTATCGACTGTATGTAAAACGTGACAGATGGTCTCCACTGCTATCTGGCTGGCAACTTCACCTGCAGTATGACCTCCCATCCCGTCGGCAACGATAAACAGTCCCCGCTGTTTATCGACAAAATATCGATCTTCGTTATTGTTACGACTCAGCCCGATATCGGTTTTTGCACAAACTTGTAGTTTCATGATCCACCCAGTTTTTTGTCCAATGCCAGCAGCTCCCGTTGCAGTGCTGTGGCAGATTTGAAACGGCTGGTTAAACTCTTTTGTAGGAGTTTATCGACAATAGTGTAGCAGAGGGGTGGTAATTTGCGGCAATTCTTCTTCAGCGGTCGGTAGTTGGAGTTGGAAATGTTGTACATCAGTGTTGTTATGCTTTCACCCTGAAACGGTTTGACCCCACTGAGAAGTTCGTACATCACGACTCCAAGAGAAAAAAGGTCTGAGCGACCGTCGACTTTTTTTCCGGCGACCTGTTCCGGGGACATGTAGTTGGGGGTGCCGAGGATGATCCCGGTTTCGGTTTTGGAATTGGTCGTGATCCGGGCGATCCCAAAATCGGTGACTTTAGTTTGACCCTCCGGCAACAGGATAATATTGGCCGGTTTGATATCCCGATGAACCACCCCCTGTTGATGAGCGTACTCAAGTGCACTGGCTATTTGTAGAATGATCTTGATAACCTGGGCAACCGGTAACCGTTTCTTCAGACTGCAGTGGTAACTCAAGTCCTTCCCGGCGAGGAATTCCATAGCAAAAAAAGCCAGATCCGCCTCTTCTCCAACATCGTAGATGGTGACAATGTTGGGGTGGCTGAGATTGCCCGCAGCTTCTGCTTCACGGAAAAACCGTTTTTTGACCTGGGGCAGTTCTTTGGCATCAATCTGCTGGTAGGAGAGGGTTTTAATCGCAACCTGCCGATTGATTTTCGGGTCAATCCCCAGGTAGACAGTCCCCATCGCCCCCTGTCCGAGTTCCCGCTGAATCTGGTAACGACCCAGAGTCGGTTTCTCTCCCGATGGCTTTAGAATGACAGTCGCATTGTTATCCCGACCCAAAGAGGGGACTTGTTCATCTCCCTGGAGCTGTTTCAGGCGGGTTTTGGTGTCACGGAAACGTCCCGATTGTAAGAGATGCTGATAGATGGAAATGGCATTATGGGGCATCCGTTTCCGTTCAAATTCGAGGCCGAGATTATAGAGAACCATCTTGCCCGGTTTTGTTTTTGGTTCGATTAAAAGGGCTTTCTCCAGTGCCAGATCAAGTAATCCCTGTTCCTGAAAACGTTGCACCTGGGCTTGATAATTTTCCTGCTTGTAGTGATTTTGCTGCCGCTGTCCAAGATGGCCGCGAACCAGCACAAAACCGCCCAGGCAGAGGAGAACGGCTGGAACAATTTTCAACCAGATTCCGAAGATAATCAGGCTGGCTGCCGCAGTAAGAACCCAACCACTTAAAAATAGCAGCAGCGTTACCAGTCCGGCCTGGGGCGAGAGTCTTGGAACCAGGAGGATGAGAAGCAGGATGAAAAAGAGGATGACGGATGTTTCCACCAGCCAACACCAGCTTGGTCGCTGCGGCGCCGAGTTAGCTAACAGCGTAGCGGTTGTCAGAGCGGCAAGTTCACTGGTGCTCATATCGCCATATCCGGCGACCTGATGACGGTCTCCATAGCTGTTGGTCGGGCCGATCAGGATAACTTTATCCCGCAGGGCGTTCTTTTCCAGCTTATTTTTGAGTAAATCAGAGGCTTTGAGAATCTGAAAAGGTGGCTGCCCCGTGTGGACATCAAAGAGCATGCGATAGTAGCCAATCACCGGAATCTGCAAGCTGCCGGATTGTAACCTTCCAGCCAATTCCGCTGGGATTGTCTGCAGATCTCCACCCCGGGTCTGGATCGCAAGTTGCAGAGGCAGTGACGGGAGCAACCTTTTCTCCCCGGGTAGCAGTAATATCTGACTGCGGATTTTCCCATCAGAATCCGGAGAAAAAATCAGATGCCCCATGGGCAAAGATTGAATCGATTTAGAACCTGTGGTTAAAAAACTCCACTTATCCGGGGGATTCAGACGATACTGAGCCAATGGATTCTGCAGCTTTAATAAAAGCTGTTGGGGCGCGGGGAGCGGATCTGCATTAGCTCGCAGGAGCTTGGCAGAAGAGTTTTTTGGCAGAAGTATTTGTTGTCGGTTGCTTGCTGCAGCAACAATAATTGATTTTTTCTCGAGGAGTTTGTTGAGAGCTGAATCCTGTTGAGATGGCTGTGCTGTAGCTCCGGGCGGCGTTAGTAAGGCAATATTTTTTCCACCTGATTGTCGAACTTTATTGATCAGGGTTGCCAGAATGGTGTTGCTGGAGTGGTTGCTGTCGATCAAGACAACCCGGTTATCTTCGGGGGTGTTTCTGAACTCCAACAATTGGTCATAAATGGGGTATTCCAGTTTCAGCAGGGTTGGAACATCGATGAGAGATCCGCCGATGAGCAATAGTCCCAGAAGTGGACACAGCAGCCAGGGAGATATGAGTAATCGAGTCAATATACGCATCAATATTCCGAGAAGGAGGGTGGATATTTAGAGAATACACATTATCATACAGTAATTTTATGAAGATTGGGATGTTTTTTTACAATTTGATATTGTGGAGATCTGATCCCTCTTTATGCTAAAAAGGGTGTTCAGATTTCCCCTGCTTCAGGAACCCATCGGATAGGTGATCATGGCTGAAACAGTTTCTCCCGATCCACACCAATTGTACCGTCTGGCGACCGCCCGAATGCCTTATGGCAAACACGCGGGGAGGTTGCTGGTTGACCTGCCGGAACCCTATGTGGTCTGGCTGGTTGGTAATCGACTGCCGGGTGGGTTGCTGGGTCGGCAATTGCAAGAAATTTATGAAATCAAGGTCAATGGGCTTGAGTCTTTGTTGCGAAAGCTGGTTTCGGGTGAGGGGAGATGATGACTCTCCCCTGGAATGAAGGATCAATTCCGCTTATGCTGGCACCAATGCAGGGGGTGACCAATGAGGCTCTGCGTACTTGCTACCTGGAGCGCTATGCTCCTGACATTGTTTTCACTGAATTTGTTCGGGTTCATACTCAATCGAGAAAACGGATTGCCCGAGTTGAGTTGGCTGAAATTGCAGCAAATAGTTCGAAATCCACTCTGGTGGTTCAGTTGATTGGAAATCATGGTCGGGCTCTGGCGGAGGCGGCAAAACAGCTTCAGGATGTTGGTTGTTACCACTTGAATCTGAACCTTGGTTGCCCTTATGGTCGAATGACGACCGGGGCAACCGGTGGTGAGCTGCTGAAAGATCCAGACAAACTGGCTGAATTATTGACTGCCCTCCGCCGGGAGATTGATGGAAGTTTTTCAATCAAATGTCGCTCTGGTTACAGTGATCCCCGGCAACTGTTGCAACTATTGCCGGTTTACGAAGATTGTGGCATCGATTACCTGATCCTCCATCCCCGCACGGTACAACAGCAATATAGTGGCCGGGCCGATCATGATTTAACGGCTGAGATTGTCAATTTAACCGATCTTCCGGTCATTGCTAACGGTGATATTAACAGTGCTGCGATGGGACAGCGGTTGTTGCTTGAAACCAAGGTTGCCGGGTTGATGATTGGTCGGGGGGCTCTGGCAGACCCCTGGATCTTTCAGCGGATTCGCGGCGAATTACCTGCTGAAGTTGATGAAAAACAGCGCCGACTTGATCTGTTTGAATTGATCAACGACCTGCTGCCCCGCTATCTGGTGAAGTTCTGTGGCGAACGGCAGGCGTTGATGAAGATTAAAGATGTTCTCAACTTTATCCCTGATGAGTGTCTGCAGCGGGATATCGGGAAGCTGAAACGGACCACGACAGCGGTAAAGTTTATGGCATTGCTTGAGAGTAGGTTTCTCTGCTGATCGCTCCCCCCTGTCAGGTTGTCCCCCAAGAAAGAGAGAGTCAGGACCATGAAGAAAATCTATTTAGCCGGACCGGAAGTTTTTTTGGAAAACGGTAAAGAGTACGGTGAAATGTTGAAACAGAAGTGCCAGGCCGCCGGTTTTGAAGGGTTGTTTCCGCTCGATAATGAAGTACAGGGGGGTAGTCGGGAAGAGTTGGCCGGTAAAATCAGAGAGGGTAATATCCAGCTGATAAAATCCTGCGATATTATTATTGCAAATCTCTCTCCGTTTCGTGGTCCCGAACCCGATAGTGGAACGGTCTGGGAGGTCGGTTTCGCTCAGGGGCTCGGTAAGATGGTTATTGGTTATTGTGGTGACCGGAGAGATTTGAAAAGCAAAACTCAAGAGATTCTTGGACTCAACCGCTCAAGTCATCGGGATGAGCAGAATCTGGAGATAGAAGATTTTGGCCTGACCCATAATCTTATGTATGCGGAGATTGTCCAGAGTCGTACTTTTGATGAATGTTTAAGATCTCTTTGCTCCTCCCGGTAGGTTCTTTCTTTATTTACTCGCTCCTGACGTTTCGATTCCCCCCCCTTTTTTTTCAATTTTATCGGGTTATCCAGTTCACTCAACCAACGTAGAAAATTCTGAAAGAGGCTGTGCTCTCCCGTGCAGGGGATCCAATGGACACTCGCAAAACTCACCTACGGCTCAAACATTCTTCGTTTAACCTTGAATCCCCTCCGTTCCGGAAATATTTTGGAACCGGTGGAGCAAAATAGATAACCAGGTAATTTTGCTTGTTGGTTAAGTAATCACTTTAAGATTGTCCAGAAAAGTTGGTGTAATTGCTGCATCTTAGCAACTGCACATTACAGAATATTTACAACTGAGTGACAATATATTGTGTTGATAAGGGGGAAAAGATACTAGATATTGTGATTTTGTCTTTTTATGGCAGAAAACTTATGTTAGTCTTTACAGCAATATTTTTGATTTTTTCGGTATTATTCTCCTGTCCAATCGGGCAGGGAGGGTTTAACTGTTGAGAAAATTCAGATTGAAAATGGTCTTGCGAAACACCCTAATTGAAAAGTGAGGAGGTTTACAATGGCGACAAAGTGTGACGGGAAAGCGGAAGTTTACTCGCGTGTCTGTGGCTTTTTCCGCCCGATTGAACAATGGAATCGTGGCAAAAAAGAGGAGTTTAAAGGGCGTTCTGAGTATGTCGTTGTCACCAAGAAGCAAAAACACTGAAAGTGATTCGGAT
This sequence comes from Desulfuromusa sp., assembly GCA_029932345.1. GTDB lineage: Bacteria > Desulfobacterota > Desulfuromonadia > Desulfuromonadales > Geopsychrobacteraceae > Desulfuromusa. The sequence continues at coordinate 21,446 of JAOZQF010000016.1, forward strand.
CAAAGGTTTTCAGGGAACCAGTTTGCTCGATTTTCCCGGGTGGGTTGCTTCGCTGGTTTTTACCTGAGGGTGTAATTTAACCTGTCATTTTTGCTACAATGCCGGTCTGGTTCTGGATCCTGACAGCTATCCAGATTATCCATTGGATGAGTTGCTGGCAGACCTGAAAAAGCGTAACAGTTTTATTGATGGGTTGTAGTGTCGGGCGGAGAACCCACCATCGATACTGGTCTGCCGGCGTTTTT
>JAOZQF010000098.1 GCA_029932345.1 Desulfuromusa sp.
TGGAAGATTTTACCGTAAATGCTCCAATTTTTGAAACTCAGGTTGAACTTCCTGCTACCAAAGATGAACTGGTAATCAAGCACGCTGTACATGAGGTTAAAGCGTTACTTAATAAGGCAAGAATTCATCTGGGACCTGAATTCAAGGTAGAATATTCGCACCATTATGGGGTGCCAAATTTTCTTGAGACGGGTGCAGTGCTGGTTGAATGTATCAGCCGTGATTATTGTAAAAAACTTGTTGTCCAGTTACCGGGACAGCAACATCCATTTCACTATCATGAAAAAAAGGAAGAAACTTTTCAGGTTCTCTATGGTGAGTTGGAGTGTACGGTTGATGGCCATCAACGGACTCTTATTCCCGGTGAAAGTGTGCTGGTTATGCCGGGTGTATGGCACTCATTCGGGACTAAAACCGGGGTTATTTTTGAAGAAGTCTCCAGTCGCGACTATGACAATGATTCTTTCTACAAAGATAAAAATATCAACAAGCTTGCCAGATCTGAGAGAAAAACTGTTGTGGATCACTGGGGACGTTTTCAGCTCAAACCTCAATCTAAACAGGATAAGAGTTGATTTAAGGTTTTGTCCGGATGATCAAGTGTGTAGTTTTTGATTTCGATGGGACGCTGGTTGATTCCAACGAAATCAAAAGAGAAACATTTTTTGCGATTGCCCATCCCTGGGATCCTTCAGGGATGGTAGTTGCTGAAGTCTTTGAGCGTTGGCCCGCTGCCGATCGCTATAAAAAGACCCATAAAATTGCTGAGGGATTAATCTCCAGGAGTCTGCTGCCGAAAGACTCCTCTGTCAACCAATGGGCTGCTCGCCTGGCAAGTGAATATACGACCCAGTGTGAAAGTGCCATTGCCTCATGTGCGGAAATTCCAGGAGCCAGCCAATCACTCAGTGAATTGGCTGATAACGGCTATCTTCTGTTTGTCAACTCTGCAACCCCTGGAGAACCATTACGGCAATTATTGAAATTACGTAATTGGGATCACTTTTTTAAAGCCATCTATGGTTCCGAAGCCTCTAAAGCGGACAACCTGCGGACGATTGCTTTAAAAACCGGGACAATTCCTGCTGAAATTGTCCATATTGGCGACCAGGACGATGATCTGCAAGGGGCAAAACAATTTGGCTGTCATTTTGTTGCTATGGCGGTCGACAATATGTCATCAGCGGAAAAAAGCCTTTTTGTTATTCAGGATTTGTCGACACTGCCAGAACTTTTAAAAAAACTCAATCAGGAGGGGTCATGATCAAAGAACAGCGTATCCTTGCCGTTTGCCCGGCACGAGGAGGGAGTAAGGGGATTCCACTCAAGAATATCCAGCTGTTTATGGGTGTTCCTCTGGTTGCGCGGGTGGGACATCTGGTCACTGAAATAGCCGGAATCGATCGAGCTATTGTCTCTACCGATTCCGAAAAAATTGCTGAGATTGCCCAGGAATCGGGGCTTGAGATGCCATTCTATCGTCCGGAATATCTGTCGGGAGATCGAATCTCTGATCTTGAGGTCCTCTCCCATGCTCTTGTTGAGATGGAACGGTTAGATGGGGTTCGTTATGACATTGTGGTAATGCTCCAACCCACCTCTCCCTTAAGGACAAAAGAACATGTCGAGGATACGATCCAGATGCTTATTGATGGCGATTGGGACGCAGTCTGGACGGTTTCTGAAACAGACTCCAAAAATCACCCACTCAAGCAGCTGACAGTCAATGATGGCCAACTCGACTATTATGATCAGAGTGGTAAAAAAATCATTGCCCGGCAGCAATTGGTTCCTGTTTATCATCGCAACGGAGTTGCTTATGCGATCAGACGCAGTTGTCTTTTGGAGCAACAGAGTATCAGCGGAGAGCGTACCGGAGCGTTAGTCCTGGAAGGGGATCTGGTCAGTATCGATACCTACTGGGATCTGGAGCTGGCGGAGTATATTTATGCTAAAAGTCAGGAATAACCATTTTGGTATGACCGATTAATTACAAAGGATCTTGCCTAAGTGAGGCTCCCCCCCTATTTGTGACCCGCTAGTTCGTGATACAAAGCCGCATAACGATCCAGAACAGATTCCAGATCCATGGTTTCTTCGACCCACTTCCGACCATTTTGAGCCAGCTCATTGCGCTGTACATCATTCTCCAACAAACCAGCTGCTGCTGTCGCAAGAGCTTCTGGATTACGTTCCACCAGCAGATATTGGAGGTCAGGTCGGCCAAAATCTGGTGACAACCCAATATGGGGGGTCATCACGATTGGAAGTCTGGAGGCCATCGCTTCGAGAACAGCATTAGCCATCCCTTCCCGCTCAGAAGTAAACGTAAATAAATCAGCTGCTTGCAGATATTCTTCTACATTTTTCACACTTCCAGTAAAGTGAACCCGATCTCCCGCACCCGATTCAGCAATAAGATCCTCCAGCCGCTGGTGAAATACTTGGAGTTTGGCTTCACTCTTGTCAGCCCTCGGACCAACTATCACCAGATGCAAATCAGGGAAACGTTTGGCCAGAGGAATCCAGGCTTCCAAGAGCAGGTCAATCCCTTTTCTCGGGATAATTGATCCGACAGTGATCATCATTTTTTCTGCGTCCCCAAGACCCAGAGATGCTCGTAATGCTTTCTTGGTTTCAGCAGGAACAGGATGAAAGCGTTTCAGATTAACCCCATTCGGAATGGTTTCAATCCGGTTTTTCAGGCCAAGCCCGAAAGCATGATCTCTTGTCTCTGCGCTGGCGGTGACAACACAGTCGAGTTGCTGGTACAGAATGCGTAAGGCAGCTTGACGCAAAATTCTTTTCAGGGGCTTGGAAGGTAAATTGTACGGCAGTGAATAAGCAAAAATTCGGGCAATACCAAGTTTCTTCAACCTGAAAAGAGCGGGAGCTGAACGTGGCAACAATGGTTCTATCAATTGAATCACATCCGGTCGGTGCTCGGAGTGTCGACAATAGTTCAGCAATGCCTTATTGAAGGTTGCAACACGCTCCTTTCCTTTTTTGTCGGGTAGTCGAACCCAGTGGATAGGAATCCCATCGAGGGGTTCTGTCGGGATAATGGTTCCTGGCGGTGTCTGGTGCCAGTTTTCGGCAAGATCCTCCGCAGTGAGTTTTTTTTCTTTGGGGGTGCCAGACAGAATTTGAATATTAATATCACGCTGGCGTAACCCTGAAAGGTAGCTCAGAAATCTGAGCTCCGCTCCACCGCGTGGAGGGTAGAGAGTTGGGGAGGCAAAGCACAATTCGATTTTATTACCAGACATAATATTTAGAACCTTTCACTTTGATATTGATGGCTCAGATACAAATCCAAAAAAATGATTTAGCTCTAACCGCTGAAAGTCTCAGCCTCTCTCAGCATCTCATCCCAACGTTTCGAAAAGGTCTGGTAAAGGGCAGGATTTTCACTGACCACCAACAATTCGTGATTGACATGAAGTGACCGTACCGAAAGATTCATGCTGCCTAAAGTTACAATCTGACGCTCCGGGGTATCAATCAGCATAAATTTATTATGCATCGGCAAACCCTCTGGATGGGTGTAACGCCTGAACATAACATTATTCTGAAGCATCTCCTTCTCAACCCATGAAGGAACACGCCGTTCCGTATCATGGGTCAAGATCTCAATCTGCACACCCCGATCGATCAGGGCAAACAAGTGCTTGCAGATGCCGGGATCATTCAAGTGAGAAACCGCCATCCGCAGTCTGCTCCCGACACCAAGTCCCGAAAATAATCGATAAAATTGTTTATTTCTCCATCTTGGGAAGAAAAGAATCCGGGTCTTTCCCGAAGAGATGCTTCTATTGGCGGCAGGGAGAAAACGTTCCCAAGGTCCATGGATCGTGCAGAATAAGCGCTGTGCGTGAGCATGCAGACCCTGCACCAGAATCGGCTCTGAAATTTCGACAAGCAGGTTATGGCCACGATCCTGATCACCAATTTCACGGATAATGGCAGGGTCTTCCGGCAAATCTCCAGAGGGATTGAAAGTCCCCACCAGAACATGGGGAGCAGGGTGGCTGAAATAATAGAGTTTTTCGTGAAGTCGACTCTTCTTAAATATTTTGAGAAACCGAGTGTGATTGAGGATACGCAGGTTTCGACCCAATGCGGCTAACATTTCTTTTACTTTGTCATTGGCCGTTTCAGTACGTGGTATCCTCTCCATAAGCACTCGCACTGCAACCCCGCGTTTTTGGGCCTGCAAAAGTGCCTGTGCCAAACCGGTATCCCTGAAATAGTAGGTGATCCAGAAGATTTCTCCTCCAGATGGGACAGCATGGATTTTGTCCTCTAGAAGGTTGCGTAACCGGCGAGGGGGGCGATCTGGCCCACCCCAGAAAACCTGGGGTTTCATTTCGTGAGATTGCTTGTAAGTTTGTTTAGAAGAAAGCAATAGTTACATCCTGACAAGAATAGTGATAATATTAATTGGATAGCATACCATAAATGTAAGAAAATTTATCTATAATTTGGTTTCAGTTGGACTAAGGACATATGAAAGTTTGTGGAGAATTTGAATTTTTAGGGTCGGGAAGGTATTTTATCGCCCTGGACCTGCCGGAAGAAGAGTCTGTGATAAAAATTCCAAGACCACTTCGCCCTCTGACTGTTCGGAAAAGAGAGTTGAAGAAGTGGTGGGCTGCGCATTGTCGAAGAGCAAAACGAATTAAAAAGGCAGCTACCGCCGATCAAATTTTTCGGATGCTTCTTCAGTCAAAGACTGTCGATGTTCATGCGTGTTTTCCTCAAACGGACATTCTCGATGAAGTTGATGTTATTTTTGAATGGGAAGGACGCTCCAAGCGCTATCAAGGCTCGGCCTACCTTCAACAGCGGGTCGATTTTTTTGACAAATATACCCCCCTTGATTCGTTTAATTGGGATGCAATTATTGAAATCCAGCAGCATCTATGGAGGGCTGGCATCGGTCTGGGAAGCGCTGCTGAGACTTGGGGTCCTAAAAACTGGGGTCGCACGAAGAATGGTGAAATCAGACTGGTTGACCTCAGTAGCTTAAATCAGAACAAAAACCGTGTAAGTACACTTCTGGATTGTACATTATCTCAAAAACGTCGACAGCGAATGGTACAATTCCAACCGCTTCGATGCCAAGGGCAAATTGATCCATATTTGACGTATATTGGAAACCAGCTTAACCAGGAATCGCTTGACCGACTATGGGAGGCGGGGTTTTAACTTGTTACCCAAGGGGATAGATCCTTTCTTGTACAAAGCGCTTTCCATCCCTTAAAGGGATAGATCAATGGAAAAACGAAATGGGTAATTTGTCCTTTGATGGAAAGGGGGTATCAACAAGAACCCTGTTCAAAGCCGCCAGAAATGTAGGATCAGATATTGAATCAAGGGGAGAATCAGCAAGCACCTTCCGGCACCACCCTTCATCACAAGATGTTATGGTTGAAGAATATCCTTGAAAATATTTGTTACCCACACGATCTGATAGAAAGCCTAAAACATGCCAAAGATTAATATTTGCATTTGTACCTATCAAAGACCAAAACTATTGACAGATTGCCTGCAGAGTTTGGCGTCGATAGTCGTTCCGTCAGAGACTGAAGTCACCGTAACGGTTATTGACAATGACCAAACAGGTTCCGCAGAGGCCACTGTCACTGGACTGACCGAAACTTTTCCATTTAATATCTATTATCATTGTGAGGACAAAAGGGGAATACCATGTGCACGGAACCGTGCCGTGGAGGAGACTCATCGTCTGGGAAGTGATTATCTGGTTTTTATTGATGATGATGAGTGGGTTGAGCCCCTTTGGTTAGATAAATTGTATGCCTATTGTCAAAATCAAGGGGGGGATATCGTTGTATCAGGAGATGTAATTCCCGAATTGCCGGATAAAACTCCTGAGTATATGCGCCCTTTTTTTAACCAAAAACAACACCCTACCGGCACCTTACTTGGCTTTTGTGCTACAAACAATGTCTTGAGCCCAATCTACCTGACAAAAGATCTTGGTTTGAGGTTTGATGAATCACATCCTTTAGCCGGAGGATCGGATAGAAGATTTTTTTATGAAGCCGTGAAAGCCGGCGTGAAGATCAAGAAATGTGCGGAAGCATTGGTGCATGAATCAGTCCCTGAAAACCGAGCCACTTTAAGGTGGTTATCTAAAAGAAAATTCAAAGGGGGGACGACTATTGGCTGGGAAGAGAAGCAAAATGGTCGTTCAACCCTAGGTATTATCTACTCTGCAGGGCGAAAACTTATCATTGAGCTTTTTCTTGCCGGTATAATGTTTTTGGTTGGCAATAAGTACAAGCAGAATAAGCGTTGGTTGAAGGCTTGTCGTCACCTCGGAGTACTATCTGGTGCTTTTGGACTGAGGGTTGACAGTTATAAGAGTGTTGATGGT
>JAOZQF010000099.1:0-1339 GCA_029932345.1 Desulfuromusa sp.
TCAGCGGAAGGCTCTCTCGTTCGGCCAAAGCGGGGATAATGATTGCCGCAGAAAAATCACTCCTCCCCATCCCGGCAATTGCCCAGGGAGAGATGGTAGCGCGGTTTTTTAGATATTTTCCGATGATTCTGTTCAAAAAAAGTCCTTAAGCCGAGCTGTTACAGTTAACAATTCTCTTCCAGAGACAAATTCACCAGGGTGACACAACAGATAATCTGCAATATTGGTTATATTGCCTGATATTATGTCTCTGAAATAATTGTCGCAAGATCAAAAAACAGCAAAAAGGTGATTGTTGATTTTCACAGAATACGTTAAAAAGGGTCTTATTATCTAACCAATGCAAAAAAAGCGCCGCCACAATATTATTTACAATCTGACCCTCACTATTTCAGGATTTTCATATGAACGTGATCGACATTATAAAGAACAGTGACAAAACCGTTTTTTCCTTTGAGCTGTTGCCACCCCTTAAAGGGAACGATGCCAGTAAAATCTATCGAACCGTTGAAAGCCTGGTCGACTTTGATCCAAAATATATCAACATCACCACTCACCGTGATGAAATGGTCTACATCGAAGCAGCAGACGGAACGATCGAAAAGAGAACCGTGCGTAAACGTCCGGGAACCGTGGCTATTGCAGCAGCAATTCAGCATAAATATGATATCCCGGTGGTGCCACATATTTTATGTGGGGGGTTTTCAAAAAGTGAGACAGAACATGTTCTGATCGATCTCAATTTTATGGGGGTTAACAACATCCTGGCATTGCGGGGCGATGGGTTAAAAACCGATCATGTTTTTCGACCAGATCCCAATGGCTACGCCAATGCGACTGAGTTGGTTGAGCAGGTGGTTAATTTACGCCAGGGGAGATATCTGGAAGCAGATCTGAAGAACAACGCCCCTCTCGATTTCTGCATTGGTGTCGCGGGCTATCCGGAAAAACATTTTGAGGCTCCCAATTTTGCAACCGACCTCGCCTATCTCAAACAGAAGGTTGATAATGGAGCGGATTATATTGTCACCCAGATGTTTTTTGATAACCAGCTCTACTATGATTTTGTCGACAAGTGCCGGGCTATCGGGATCGATGTGCCGATTATTCCCGGTATCAAGCCGATCAACCTGAAAAACCAGCTTACCGTACTGCCCAAGCTGTTCAGTATCAGCCTGCCACAGGACCTGGCGACAGCGCTGGATAAATGCAAGAATAATGACGATGCAAAAGTAATCGGAACAGAGTGGGCCATCCATCAATCAAAAGATCTGGTTGCCCACAATGTCCCCAGCCTGCATATCTACACCTACGGTGTGACCGACAATACCCGAAAAAT
>JAOZQF010000099.1:1439-6399 GCA_029932345.1 Desulfuromusa sp.
CTCAAGGCAGATTTTCTGCTGGTGCTGACAGCGATGATCTGGGGCTTCGCCTTTGTCGCCCAGCGGGTCGGGATGGACTATGTCGGCCCGTTCACCTTCAACGCGATCCGCTTTGCTCTCGGCAGCCTTTCACTGCTGCCATTGATCTGGTTACTGCAGAAGAGAAAACCGGAAGTCATAGCTACGGAGAAACAAAACAAATCGATTCTGATCTGGGGAATTATGGCCGGTGGAGCTCTGTTTGCCGGAGCATCACTGCAACAAGCCGGAATGGTCTACACAACTGCCGGAAAAGCTGGATTCATCACCGGCCTCTATGTGGTTATTGTGCCATTACTCGGGCTATTCTGGAAACAGCGCCCCCGACTCAGCACCTGGCTGGGGGCAATTATGGCGGCCGTCGGACTCTATTTTCTCAGTATCACCAGTGATTTCTCTATCTCGATCGGCGATCTGCTGGTACTGATCAGTGCCTTCTTCTGGTCGGGTCATGTGTTGTTGATCGGTTGGCTGGCACCACGAACCAATTCGCTGAAACTGGCCTCCGCCCAGTTCGCCGTCTGTTCGTTGCTCAGCTTGATAATCGCCCTGATGATCGAAACCATCAGTTTAGCTTCAATCTGGCAGGCGATTATCCCGATTCTCTACGGTGGATTTTGTTCTGTCGGCATTGCCTATACCCTACAAATTATTGCACAACGGGATGCCCACCCCGCTCACTCAGCAATCATTCTGAGCCTTGAAGGGCTCTTCGCGGCTATTGGTGGTTGGCTGTTACTCGGGGAAGTTCTGTCGCTACGTAGCCTGTTAGGTTGTGCACTGATGCTTGCCGGAATGCTCTTTTCACAACTATCCGGACTTTTTAACCAACAGAAACAGGTTGGCTAGAATCCAGGTCGTTAGAATCCCAAATTGGTTCTTTGTCTTTTTGCAACTTTTCTTTTACAACGATATCCAGACCGGGGAGACTCACGCATGACGGCAGGTGAAAAACTATTCCAGCGGATTAAACGGCAGGTCGGAAAAGCGATTGCCGATTTTGATCTTATTGCCGAGGGAGATCGAATCGCGGTTGGGATATCGGGCGGAAAAGATTCCTATACTCTGCTCTATACCCTGGAGGAATTACGTAAAAAAGCACCGGTCAAATTTGAGTTGATTGCCATCAATATTGATCCGGGATTTCCTGGCTATCGCAAAGAGCTGATTCAAAATTATTTACAACAACAAAACTTTAACTACGTGATGGCAAAGACAAACAGCTATCAGATCATCGAAGAGAAGCTTCGCCCCGGCACCTCCTATTGCGCCTTCTGTGCTCGCCTGAGACGTGGAGCTCTCCATGCCCAGGCAGAGAAACTTCAATGTAACAAAATTGCCCTGGGGCACCATCTTGATGACTTTATTGAGACCCTTCTTTTAAACCAGTTTTATAGTGGCACCCTGGCTGCCATGAGTGCAAAACTTCATTCAAACAACAATTCACATATTGTCATCCGTCCACTGGTCTATGTTGAAGAGAGAATGATCGAGGAGTTCAGTTCCCGGCAAAAATTTCCGATTGTTCACTGCTCGTGTCCGGTGGTCGGGGCAACCGATCAGAACCGGCAGCAGATGAAACAACTCGTCCAGAATCTCTCCCGGGAAATCCCGGAAATACGCAACAGCATGATCAGTGCTATCGGCAATGTCCAACCCGGGTACCTCCTGGATCAAGAGCTAGCAAAAACAGAATTCCAGGAAGCTGCCGGAACGCAGGGGATTCAAGGCTAAGCGAAGAATGTTTGAGCCGTAGGCGAGTTTTGCGAGTGTGGATTGGATCCCCTGCGTGGAGGTGAACAGGCCCTTTTAGAATTTTCCGCGTTGGTTGAGTCAAGTGGACAACAAGAAAACATTAATATTTGACAGTTTAACAACAAAAAGTAAATAATAACCAAGTCAGTCAAGTTAAACCTGTTCCACCAGGTTCTGGTAAAATCCGACAGGCTCTTAGAGAGATCCCTCTGAAAAAAAGGTGGTTGATTTGAAAAAATACCCATTATTATCGATGCTGCTCATCCTGGTTTTCTTTGTGTCTGTCGTCACGATATTTATCTGGCTACACCCGGGGGAGAAAGAGGAGCTGAAAACCGAAGCTGAAAAAACAGAGAAAGTGGCGGGAACGGAGAAGGAAAAGGGAATTGCGCCAAAAACAGAGAAGAAAAAGGTTGGCTCGGGGATAAGTGTTCAAGAAAAAAAGCGACTCTTTACCGTGGCAATCACCCCAGCGGTTCACCATGTCTATACCGACCTGATGGAGCAATATCACCAGGCTGAAGAGTTACTGAAAACTGATGAAGGCAATGAACAGATCATCACGTTAAAAACAAAATACAAGGTCACCACCAATGAAGAGTTGCTGATGGCTCTCAAGCCCCACCCTCAAAGTATCACCATCGCACAAGCGGCAATGGAGAGTTCCTGGGCAACTTCACGGTTCTATAAAGAGGCCAATAATGTTTTTGGTGTTTGGTCATTCAACAAGAATGATCAGAGAATAGCAGCAGCAGAAAACCGTAGCGGTAAAACAATCTGGCTGAAAAAATACAATTCAATCGAGGATTCGATCCGCGACTACTATCGAACTCTCGCAACCGGACGTGCCTATAAAGAATTCAGAGCACTAAAAATGCAAACTGATGACCCTTATAAATTGGTCAAAAAGCTGGATCACTATTCAGAAAAAGGGGCTGAATACGGAAGAGAGCTCGCTGAGATCATCCATTTTAATAAACTTGAAGCTTACGATAAAACCCAAGAGACAACAAATAATCTGCCTGAAAAATAGGGAGAATAGTTTTTAAAGCATCTATCTACAGGGTGGCAACGCCCACTCGGTTTAACTCTGACCTGCGGTCAGATAGGCATAAATTAAATCATCAAGACTGGTTTCTGCGGCTTTTTTGGGCGGGTTAAATTTATCGACAATCGGCTCTTCAACAATAATTTCTGTCGTAGTAGCGGCGACAACCGGGGAATCCTCCCGGGGGGGAACTTCAGCTTCCTGCTGATCCGGGATCGGTTGATCGGTTTTCGACTGCTGGGGTGATTGGGCTACGGTCGTTTCCAGAGAAATTCCAAATTCAACAATCCGCCCATCAAACTCTCCCTTGGTCAAACTGCGTAACATCCCCTTGTGCTGCTCTTTTGCCAGATCTTCAACCACCTGATCAAGAGCTTCAACCTTGATGATATCAGCATAGGTTGTTTTCTGTGACGCAATGATGGTTCCACCATGGTAAAGCAGGGTGACCAGCTGGGGCCTTTTCAAGCCACCATCTTCGGTCTGGACATGAAAACCGACACCCCGATAGGTCACGTTATGGTTGAACCCGACAATCATAATTCTTCCTTGGTTAGAAAAGTAAAATATACAGCAATAGTCCGGTGGGGGCAACGTAAGTTTCTGATTTTAGAAACTACTTAACTCCGGACGAATCACTGTTCTGGATCAATGTCTCAATCGTGAGCTCGTCAGACTGATTATTTATCTCTTCAGCAGCTGAATACTCAACGGTCAATGGGGGTTCATTATAGCTGAAATTGGCATAAATCGGCTGATCAATCCGGACGTGACCTTTCAAAGTCTGCCGCACCTCTCCCTCAACCAGAATTTGTACCTGCCTGACATAGGGGAAATTTTCACTTAAACTATTGGCGATACTGTAAATCGATAGCAATTCGGTCAAACTGCCTCCGGGATGAAAATCGACCAGTTGCCTGGAAAAGTCCACCCTGACCAGGTCGTTTTCCACTTCGACATTCAGAACTTTGGTCTCTTTTGGCAAAACCGCAAGATTCCCATGCTCAGAACCGTCGATCAAATGGATCAAAAGATTTTTGATACAATCACGATCGGCATCACACATGGGGATATCCCGTGTTTCAGGAAGGAGAAAAGCCCCCTCTGGAGAGACAAAATAGAGCTGAGTTTCCCAAACCGGAATCTCCTTGGTTATCGCAACCCTGACCTCTGCTGTAGAGTTCTGACCCTGTTGCAGATACCAGCTGGTTCCATAACCAAGCAGGACTCCTGTCAACAGCACCAAAAGCAGACCCATCAATAATTTGTTCATCGCTCCCTCTTCAATGGTGGCAACCAATCTGAACCTGTTCAACCAGATCAAGACTTTCACCTAAAAAGGCCTCCCCGACACGAATAAAACGGGTCGGGACATCGGTTACAAAAAAAGTACTACGACCACCCTTTTTCAAACGTGACAAACCTTCAGTTCGAAATAGTTGTTGTACCGATTTCGCTGTCTCTTCTGCTGAATCAACCAGAGTTACCGAGTCACCAAGAACCTGCCGCAAGGTATTGCGTAACAGTGGATAATGGGTGCAACCAAGAACCAGAGTGTCAATCTTGGCGGTCAACAGGGGCTGCAGATATTCTATGGCGGTTAATCGGGCAATTTCATGCTCTGCCCAACCCTCTTCAGCCAGCGGGACAAATAAAGGGCACGCGACAGAAGATATCTGAGCATCGGGCAACAAGAGACGAATTGCCTCAGAGTAACGCTGGCTGTTAACCGTCCCTTCGGTACCAATAACCCCGATCCGGTGGTTCCGACTCTGTGCAGCACGCCGGGCTCCCGGCTCGATCACCCCGATCACCGGCAACTGAAACCGTTCTCGCAACAGCGGGAGGGCAACCGCTGAAGCGGTGTTGCATGCAACAACCAACAGTTTGACTCCCTGATCGACCAAAAACTCAGCCGCTTCCAGAGCATAATGCTGAACCGTTTCAACACTCTTTGTCCCGTACGGAACCCTTGCCGTGTCACCCAGGTAGAGCAAATTTTCTTCTGGCAGTAACCTGGCAATTTCTTTCAAAACCGTCAAACCACCGACTCCGGAATCAAATATACCAATCGAACGATCTTGCACAAAAGCTCCCATTTAAGATATTTAGCGGATT
>JAOZQF010000017.1 GCA_029932345.1 Desulfuromusa sp.
TAGCAATACCACCAATCACCGCTTCATTTTTGATCTTCTTGCCAAACAGGCCGTTAAAAATCGACCCGACCAGTGGGAAGAATGGGATGAGCCACAGATTACTGTACATCAAACTCTCCTATTAGCTGAAACACCCGTAAAAGCTGAAATTATCTTCTACTTGATGCCCTTTAATAAATCTTAAGATGATGGTTGAGTACTGCAACGCCATCACCATTTGAGCATATTGAAATCGTCGGTATCGATTGATTCTTTATTGCGAAAGAATGCAATCATCAACGCTAACCCTACAGCTGCTTCAGCAGCAGCAACCGTCATAACAAAGAACACAAAAATCTGACCATCCATATTACCAACATGGCGTGATAGAGCAATAAAGGTCAGGTTCACCGAATTGAGCATCACCTCAATGCACATGAAAATAACAATGGCATTCTTCCGCGTGAGCACACCAAATGTTCCGATGGCAAACAGAATAGCGCTCAACAATAAGTAGTGATTTACGGTAATCATGATCAATCTCCCGAGTTGAACTCGATTAAACTTCGCGCTTTGAAAGGATGACAGCTCCGACAATTGCGACCAGTAACAGGATCGAGGCGATCTCAAAGGGGAGCAAAAAATCAACAAACATGGCTCTACCGATCAGTTCGGTATGACCGTAACTTGCTATCACTTCACTTGTCACACTACCACCGGTTCCGGTTGCTTCACCCGCTCCAAGAAAATAAGCAGAAACAAACAGAACCAGCGCAGCAAGAACTCCGGCTCCGGCCATTCCATGGGTGTAGCGCTCTTTCACTGCCAGACCAAGGTTCAGCAACATGATGACAAAAACGATCAGCACCATAATTGCTCCGGCATACACCATAATTTGAATCGCAGCCATAAAGGGAGATTCCAACATGATATAAAACACCGCAAGGCAGAGAAAAGTGGTAATCAGATTTAAGGCACTGTTGACCGGATTACGGCATTGAGTGACAAAAATTGCCGAAATGACAGCAACCGATGCGGTAAGATAAAAAAGAATGACTTCCATGATAACGTGAGCTCCTTGTTACGACTTGAGAAGACGTTGCTTGCCAAAGTCAAAATCATCGCGGCTGAAGTTTGCCAGTTCGTAAGCATCAGTCATTTCAATTGCTTCCATCGGACAAGCTTCAACACAGTAGCCACAGAAAATACAGCGCAGCATGTCGATTTCAAAAACCTCCGGATATTTTTCACCCGCTTCATTTTCAGCTGCTACTACGGTGATACATTTTGCCGGACAGACTGTCGGGCAGAGATAGCAGGCGACACATTTTTCGCGGTCCTGAGCCGGAACCAGACGATGAAGCCCACGAAAACGGGGTGACATCTCCAGCTTCTGCTTCGGGTATTGTACCGTTGTACAGTTCCCCGGCAGCAAATGCTTCAACGTAATACTCAAACCTTTGGCAAACTCTTTAAACATATCTAGCCTCTACGCAACATGTGGTTACTACCAGAGAAGAATGGCAATTCCCGTGATCACAATATTTACAAGTGCCAGGGGAAGCATGATTTTCCAACCCAGGAACATCAACTGGTCATAACGAAGACGCGGGAAGGTTGCCCGAATCCAGATGAAGAAGAACATGAATGCAAATACTTTGATCAAAAAATTGATCCAGCCATAAAATGGCCCGCCCCAACCACCAAGAAACAGCGTTGTTGCGATTGCAGATACAGTAATCATGTTGGCATACTCAGCCATAAAAAACAGTGCATATTTCATGGCAGAATATTCGGTACAGAAACCCGAAACCAGTTCGGTCTCAGCTTCCGGCAAATCAAATGGAGTCCGGTTGATTTCAGCCATAGAGCCAATAACGAACAGACAAAATGCCAGAGGCTGACAGAAAATGTACCAATTTGGAATAAAGCTGAGAGATTCAAGCCCCCAGAGAGGTTGCTGTTGTACCGCGACAATCCCACGCAGGCTGAGAGTTTCTGAAAGCATAAAAATAGCGACAATGGAGAGACCGACCGCCAACTCATAAGAGATCATCTGAGCCGTTGAGCGAATACCTCCGAGCAGTGCATACTTGCTGTTGGATGCCAACCCGGCCAGGACGATTCCGTAGACTCCCAGACCGGCCATTGCGACAATGAACAGCACCCCAATGTTCAGATCAGTGATCTGCATTGGGACAGCGTAAAGAATTCCATCATAGGTAAAGTGGAGATCCCCGCCAAATGGGATCACTGAGATCGAGATAAAGGCAGGTGCCAGAATCATCATCGGAGCCAGAATAAAAGCGAACCAATGCGCTTGAGAGGGGATGATATCTTCTTTAAAAAAGAGTTTCAATCCATCTGCAATTGGTTGCAACAACCCCTTTGGTCCCGTCATATTCGGTCCCATTCGGGTCTGCATTCTACCAATTATTTTACGCTCTGCGTAAGTTGCATAGGCGACAATTAACAACGTCGCCACAAAAGCCACGATAATTTTTACCAACATGACCCCTGTAAACAACCAGGGCGCTTCCGAGAGTGTCAGAACTTCTGGCGTCATGACCATCCTCTTCCTTCATCAGTCTATGGCATCTCTGCCGTTTGCAGCCGATAAAATCTACCGGCAATCCAATGTATTCTAAAATGGTTCCGGTGAGCCAATTACCGGTCGATTTCACCAAGAACGATATCGAGCGTACCAATAACGGCAATAACATCAGCCAGCAATTTCCCTTCAACCATCTGCGGCAACCCTTGCAGGTTGACAAAAGATGGGGGGCGGATCTTCATCCTGAACGGATAAGCTGAGCCATCAGCAATCAGGTAAAAACCCAGTTCACCCTTGGGTGCTTCAACACTTTGATAAATCTCGCCCGGTTCCGTCTTGAACCCTTCAGTGACAATTTTGAAATGGTGAATCAGACTCTCAATATTATTAACAACATCTTTCTTCGGCGGCAGAACAACTTTGGGACAATCGGCCAGAATTGGACCTGGCTTCAGTTTATCCAGTGCCTGAATGATGATCAGGGCAGACTGACGCATTTCGTCAAGCCGCACCCGATAACGATCAAAAGTGTCACACCCTTTTCTGACCGGGACTTCAAACTCATAATCGTCATAACCACTGTAAGGGTTATCGCGACGGAGATCCCAATCAACCCCGGTTGCCCGCAAGGCCGGCCCGGTGATGCCGATATCGATAGCTGCCTCGGCACTGATCTCACCAACACCGATGGTACGCTTCTGCCAGATCCGGTTACCGGTCAACAACCCCTCATACTCTTCAACATGCGCTGGTATTGACTCAGCAAAAGTACGAATCTCCCCCTCAAGGCCATCGGGAAGGTCATCGGCGAGGCCACCAACACGGAAATAATTGGAGGTCATCCGCGCACCGGAAACTTTTTCATAGATATCGGTGATACATTCACGCTCTCGGAAACAGTAGAGAAAAACTGTCATTGCGCCAATATCAAGGGCATGACAAGCCAGCCACACCAGATGACTCTTGAGGCGGGTCAACTCGGTCATAATGACCCGAATCCGCTGTACTCGCTCTGGAATCTCGTCAGTAATCCCGAGTAATTTCTCAACCGCTAACACATAACCAAGATTGTTACTCATCGGTGCCAAATAATCGAGCCGATCGGTCAGAGGAATGGTCTGATGATAGGTGCGATGCTCTGAAAGTTTTTCAATCCCCCGGTGTAAAAAACCGATATGGGGAGTTGCCTTCACCACAATCTCACCATCAAGCTCCAGGATCAGCTGCAACACGCCGTGCGTCGACGGGTGTTGAGGTCCCATGTTGATGGTCATTGTTTCGGTATTTGCTGCCATTATATGCCTCGTCCGGTTAAGGAATGTCTCAAGCGTTCAGTTAGGAAAGCCGCCCCTTGTAAGGCTCACGATCAGGTCCCTGCAGAGGATAATCTTTGCGCAGTGGGTGCCCTTCCCAGTCAGCTGGCATCAGAATACGCCGCAGATCAGGATGATTATTAAACTTGATCCCCAGCAGATCCCAACACTCACGTTCATGCCAGTTGGCCGTCCCCCAGACAGTGCTGACAGTATCGATATTGGCATCCTGTTCTTCCACCGGTGCTTTGATCCGAATGCGCTGTTTTGTCGTAATGTTGTAGAGGTTGTAAACCACCATGAAGCGTGGTGCCTTACCCAGATAATCAACCCCGCAAAGGTCACAAAGGAGGTTGTAGCCAAAGTCATCACGCATGAAGGTGCAGATATCGACAATCTGCTCTTTCTTAACCGTAACAGTTGTTTCTCCACGAAACTCAACAATATTGAGGACTTCAGAGGAGAATTTTTCTTTCAATTTTTCAACAATCACTTGATCGCTCATTGATTTTCCCTGTTATCAACATAACGGCCATCAGGCCTTGTTGTGAACCACATCGCCAACACCGATAGCAGCACCAAAGGTATTGCGCTCAGCCCTGATTTTATCCTGCAGCTTCATCAAACCGTAGAGGAGCCCCTCTGGGCGCGGTGGGCAACCGGGGATATAGACATCGACCGGTAAAAATTCATCAACCCCCTGCACTGTGCTGTAAGTATCAAAGATACCACCCGACGAAGCGCAAGCTCCCATGGCGATGACGTAACGTGGTTCCGGCATCTGCTCATAAACAGTTTTGATTACCGGCACCATTTTTTTAGTTACGGTACCAGCAATAATAATGACATCTGCCTGGCGTGGTGAAGCGCGGAACAGAATCCCCATCCGATCCAGATCAAACCGGGCAGCACCGGTTGCCATCATTTCGATAGCACAGCATGCCAGACCAAAAGTGAGCGGCCACATAGAACTGGCACGCGACCAGTTAACCAGCTTGTCCAGACTTGTCGTAACAAAACCACTACCAAGTGTCTTGGGTTGCTCTACTCCCATTCCAGAGCTCCTTTTTTCCATACATAGATAAAGCCGACGAGAAGAATAATAATAAATACTCCCATCTCCACAAAACCAAAAATCCCGAGACGTTTGAACATAACCGCCCAGGGATAAAGGAAAACCGCCTCAATATCGAAAAGGATGAAAAGCATCGCGATAATATAGAATTTGATGGAGAAACGTTCTTGCGCCGAGCCGATCAGAGGCATACCACATTCATACGGTGCCAACTTGACCTCACTGGGCTTCTTTACCCCGACCAGCCGGGACAGAACCACCGACCCAAGAGCAAAAGCTAAAGCGATTCCCATAACAACGAGAATCGGTAAATAAATATCCAGCATAAAAACTGCTCCTTCCAATAGAAGAGATTGAACCGTTCAGCTATACCTTCAAGCTGACAGGATACCTCACAGCGTTGAAAAACTAGGATAATTCCCCCAATATGTCAAGGAAAATACCGTATACTGTATGCAATGTTGCCAACAGATATAATCTGCTTTTCATTTGAAATTACTGTGTTTTTTTGTTGATCTTTTCTTTTTTGATCTAAGTTTTTTTATTTTTACATTAAGCAGAATAGTGCCTTAACAATTAAAACTGACCGAAACGGCTAACCTCATTTTGCCAATTTGATCAATTCACCCATTTGTTCGCGATCAAAGGTGTAGCGTTTGCGACAATATTCACAGATAACTTCAACGGGATCCTGCTCCTGACGGAGAGAGGTCAGCTCCTGACGGCCAAGGCCAACCAGCATCTGTTCAATCTGCTGCCGATTACAGGGACAAAAAAATTGCAGTGGGATCTCCTGCTGTACCTGAAACTCGGTTGCAGCAAATATGCGCGAAAGAATTTCAGCGGGGGATAAACCCTCTCGCAACATGTTGGTCATAGGTGGAAGTTTTTTGATCCGCTCGGTCAACACCTCAATCTGGTCAATATCTCCCGGAGGTAAGGATTGGACCAGAAATCCCCCGGCAACGGCAACCCGCCCTTCGACATCAAGCTCGACACCCAGTCCGATACTTGAGGGGATCTGCTCTGAGCTGGTCAGATACCAGGCCAGATCTTCAGCAATTTCACTACTCTGCAACTGCACCATACTCTGATAGGGCTTTTTCAAACCGAGGTCTTTCCAAACGTGGAGGAAACCAGCCTTGCCAATAGCACCAGCAACATCAAAATGATCCCCATCCGGTGGCAAGTCTGCAACCGGATTACGAATCGTTCCACGAACTCTCCCCTTGGCATCTGCTTCGACACTCAACTTCCCCAGCGGTCCATTCCCCTCAACCACCAGAGCAAGACGCTGTTCCCCCTTCAGCAAACAACCCAACAGAGCCCCGCCGGTTAACAGGCGACCCAGTGCAACCGTCGCGGTAAAATCGGTCTGCTGTTTTTCACAGATGGTACTAACCAACTCAGTCGTGACTGCAGCGGCCGCACGAAACAACCCATCGGGACTCACCACCCGGATCAAATGATCTGCCATTATTTGCACCTTAGATACACTTGCAATTATCCCCTTAAACGATGCCCTTTGCCAATCAACCAGGCCGCCCAGATAAACAGAATGACGGCAAGGACACCACTGAACCCGAAAGCAACCAGGTAGCTTGTATCACCGAAACCGATCAACGCATGACGAAACCCGTCAATCAGGTAAAACAGCGGGTTTAAATGGGAAAAATTCCCCCATGGCTCGGGAAGAATAGAGATTGGATAAAATACTCCTCCGAGGAAGATTAAAGGCATAATAAGAAAACTGGTGTACATGGAGATTGTGTCAAAGCTCTGTGCATAGATTGCCGCGATCAAACCAAACTGGGCAAACATGAAGCTGGCCAACATCGCCATCAAAATCCCCAGAAATGGGGATTCCCAAGGGAGATTCGCAAACATCGTTGAGATGATCCAGACCACCGAACCAACCAACAACCCACGAAGCATTGCTGCCAGGGTATAGGCCATAATAAACTGCGGTGGACTGACCGGGGTCACCAGCAAGTCAACAATCCCCCCGAGATAGCGTGACATGAATAGTGACGATGAAGTATTGGCAAAAGAGTTATTGATAACCCCCATCATAATCAATCCCGGGATAACAAACTGGGCATAGCTGAACCCTTCAACAATACTCAAGCGATCTCCCAGAGTTGCGCCGAACACCAATAGGTAGAGGCCGGCAGTGACAATCGGGGCTATCAGGGTCTGGGTCGAGACCCGCCAGAAGCGGAGGATCTCCTTACGCAGGAGGGTAAAAAACGGGAGCCAGGGATAAAAGTGCCGCTTTGGATCAAAGTCCATTCGTCCCCCCGTTCATCCCGGTCAATTGGATAAAAACCTCTTCCAAACTACTCTGGTCGGTTTCAATATCACGAATTTGCAACTGCTGACTGCAGAGTTGAGAGAGAATTGAGCCGACGTCAACCTTGGCGGGAAGGTTGAGCAGCAACATCCGCCCATCAGCTTTTAACTGTGGCTGACAGTTCTCCAGCCCTGCCGGGACAGCAGCCAACGGTTCGACCAGCCATAAACGTAATTGACGATTGGAGAGACGGCGCACCAACTCGTGGGTCTCCTCCAGAGCAATCAGATCCCCATGGTTCATAATCGCAATGCGATCACACATCTCTTCAGCTTCTTCCAGATAATGGGTAGTCAACAGAATCGTCGTCCCCTGCCGGTTAATTTCCCGGACAAAATCCCAGAGTCCATGGCGTAACTCAACATCCACCCCGGCGGTCGGTTCATCCAGAATCAATAATTGGGGTCGGTGGATCATCGCTTTGGCAATCATGAAACGGCGCTTCAACCCCCCCGATAATTTCAACATCACTTTATGCAGATGTGGTCGCAACCCGAGTCGATCAATCAGCAACTGTCGCCAGACCGGATCATCCTTCACTCCATAATAACCAGCGTGGAGTTGAAGTGCCTGATCAATGGTAAAAAAGTTATCAATGACAACTTCCTGATGGACCACTCCGAGCATTCTGCGGGTATGGCGATAATCACGCTGATTATCATAACCAAAGGCAGTGATACTCCCTGATCCCAGCCGAACCACCCCGGCGATCATATTAATAATGGTACTTTTCCCTGCCCCATTGGGGCCGAGCAAACCAAAAATTTCCCCGCGATTGATGGTGAAATCAACCCCTTTCACTGCCGGGACACCATCAAAGGACTTATGTAGATTTTTGATAACCAGTGCACTCATGGCGCGAATATACAACTGCACTCTCCACCTTGCAAGGGGAGAGCCCACCAATCCTGATTATATTTATAATCTACATAAAAAAGCTGTCATTCCTGGCTCCTTGACAGGAGAGATAAACTTAACCATGATGGTGATATATAAACACCATTTTCCGGAAAGAATACCAGGCGAAAGGATCTGACACACCAGTGTTTTTGAAACAAGTCCGCTCTTATATCATTGCCAAAAGCTATGATTATGCTATGCGTAGCACGGAAAAGCGCTGCCTGCAGGGCTGGCGGAAAGAGCTGCTTGCCCAGGCGCATGGTGATCTGCTGGAGATCGGGGCTGGGACAGGGGTCAACCTTCCCCACTATCCTGACCACGTAAACCGGATTATCCTCAGTGAGCCGGACTCTCACATGCGCAAGCAACTACAACGCGAAACCGATCAATTTCAGCAGCAGCGGCTCAATATCACCCCCTGGGGAGCCGATTCTATAGAGATGCCGGACGGCTCCTTTGACACAATTGTTTCCACCCTGGTTCTTTGCTCTGTCCCGAATCTTGAAACCAGCCTCAACGAGATCTATCGGTTATTGCGGCCGAATGGTATTTTACTTTTTCTGGAACATGTTATCTCTGACCATCCCGCAACCCGCACCTTGCAGCACCGCATTGAACCCATTTGGGGATTCTGTGCAGGAAATTGCCATTTGACCCGTGATACAGCAACCGCTATCCTTGCGACAGGTCTGAAAATTGAGCAATTGACTGAAGCTCCAATGACCGGAGCCCCGGCCTTTGTGCAGCGGACAATTCGTGGTAGCGCAAGAAAATCGTCAGACTCCGGAAAAAGGGTTTAGCAATGTTCTCCTGGGTAAACCGGTTACGACAATTAGCTTTGGGGAAACCTCAGAAAATAGAGACATTTTATTTCGATCTGGACAACATCCCCCCTTGTCCGACCTGCGGGTCAGATAATGTGGCAATTTTTATCTATGGCAAACCACCACTGGAGAGAGCTATTCTGGAGGGACTGGAGTCAGGAAAAATTATCTCGGGCGGTTGTATGATTCGTGTAACCGCCCCAAAATGGCACTGCTACCAGTGTAAAAATGATTTTGGGCGACTGCGGTAAACAACCACAACTTAACTGAATAAAAACTCAAGGAGGAAAACAACTATGGCAAAAGCAAGTGCACGTCACATTCTGGTTCCAACTGAAGAGAGCTGCAAAGATCTGAAAGCAGCAATCGAAGCGGGAGCCGACTTTGCGGAGGTCGCTGAAAAACACTCCAAATGCCCATCCGGTAAACAGGGTGGTGCGCTGGGGGAGTTTTCTCCAGGTCAGATGGTGAAAGAATTTGATGAGGTAGTTTTCAATGGCGAGGTTGGCAAGGTTCTGGGGCCGGTAAAAACCCAATTTGGCTATCACCTGATTGAGATCACTGACAGAACTTGAATAACACAATAACCCCCCACCCATTTTCAGGTGGGGGGTTATTGTTGAAATCTTAGAACAGATGGTTGCATACAACAAAGGATTGTCCGTGAAAAGCCTGGAGCAAAGCTACCTGAATCTAAAAGACAATGTTGATAAATATCTTGCCGGCAACATCGGTGCAACTGACTTAAAAAAGGTATGTAGTCCACTGGGAATTTATCAACAACGTAATGGCCTTTTCATGCTGCGAATCCGGATTACGGGAGGTCATATTTCTGTAAGTAAATTACAGAAAGTTGCAGACATTATGGATGAGTATAATGTCGGATTTGCCCATATCACCTCCAGACAAACCTTGCAGCTCCAGGATGTTGCTCCTGCTGATATTGACCCTATCCTTAAAAAACTGGCAGCAAACAGTATGCCATTCCGTGGCGGTGGCAGCAATACATACAGAAATATTCTGGCTTCAAGTGACAGCGCTATTGCTGTAGATGAAACCTTTGATGTACTCCCTTATGCTCAGACATTAAATGATTTTTTATTCACCTATGACAAGGCTATTGAGCTCCCTAGAAAGCTAAAGTTCGGGTTTTCTTCCGGAGCAGATGACTCTATAAAAGCGATCGTCCAGGATCTCGGTTTTATTGCAAAACAGCAGAATGGGAAAAAAGGCTTTATAGTATATGCCGGTGGTGGCATGGGCAAGGAGAGTATTCTTGGAGTTAAAGTTTTTGATTTTCTTCCAGAAAATCAATTTATAAAATGTGCAAAAGCGGTCACCGATCTCCTTTACGATCATGGTGACAGAACAAACCGTAGCCAGGCACGACTACGTTTTGTGCACAAACGATTAGGCAAAGATAAGTTTATTGAACTCTTTCAGGAATACTTTAAAAACAGCACAGCAGACGTGAAAGTGACTGACAATCAGAACATTGAGGGAGAAGCTAAATCCCTGCAACAATTCAAATTCAATATTCCCGATCACAAACACTATAGGCAGTGGGCAGAATATGCGGTTGTCAATACTAAATTTGGGGATGACATTATCTCTCTCAGATTATTTGTCCCCTATGGAAATCTGAGAGCGGATCATATTAGGAAAATTGCAGGTCTCGCAAAAAGATGTAGCCTTTCATTTGTTCGATTGACCCAAAGTATGGATATTCTATTCCCCATAATCCACAAATCCGCACTGCCGGTTATCTTTGAAAGTTTCAACCATGAGCTTAAAGATTTAGATTTATCCCTGCACTCATTCAAAGGGCACCTGACCTCCTGTATCGGGCCAAAAGTGTGTATGGTAGGAATTGCTGATGCGCCAGCCCTCAGTGATATGATGGCTGCCACCCTGGACAAATATTTTACGGAATATCCTGACAAAAAACCGAATGAAATTCATTCTATTCTACAGGAGTTTAAAATCTCCGGATGTCCAAATGCATGTTCAGGACATATAGTCAGTAAAATAGGGCTGCAGGGAATGAAAAAACGGGTCAACGAGGTCTTAACCGAAGGGGCTTTTCTCTATACCGGTGGGAAAGCGGTTCAGAATGACGCCTGTCTCGCAAATTCAGATAAAGAGTTCCTCCCCATAAATCAAATTGCTCAGGTGGTTAAATTAGGTGAGGATTCAAGGGTTTAACTCTGTAGTGCAACCACTGTTGAAGTTACCTGGGAAGTTGCAATCTCTAATCCATCAACTTATTTAGTTCTTCCAGAATTTCTACCTGCTCTTGAATCTTTTCATGGTAATAGTTCCAGACATGATAACTCTGCAGCCCCAGGATGGTTAATCCAACGGAAAAAATCGCCCAGAAATTTTCACTCAATCCTTCAGAGAAATGGTAAAAAAGGTAGAATGCTCCGAGATAACCAAAGTGCGCCAAAGCGCCACGCGGCCTATTATCACTGGCCATCTGAGTTAAAATGAGAATAAGCGCTGAAAACCCATAAACCACCAAGGCCCAGTTGATATATTTAACCGGAGGGCCTGCTCCCAAAGCGGCACGGATCCCTTCACTTAAGGGGGGGACGAATTCAAAATTATGAAATGCACCCATACTTAAAGCGGTAAACAGAGCAAGAATCCAGAGCCCGGAGCTGGAAAATAGTTCCAGCTTTTTAATCTTCGCCTGAACCTGCTTCCGTAGGGGATTGATATCCGGTAGAGGAGCTTCTGTTTCCTGAGTCATCGAGATCCATCGTCTGATTTTTTATCTGAGTGCCCCAGAGCCTGCAAATCTTGCAAGGCCTGATCCCGCTGTTTCACTAACCGGCGAAAATCTTTATTTAAATTTCCGAGCTTATGATCAGATTTTGGCAAGTCTGGCTCGGCGACTCCTTGAGCTGCCTGTTCCGCATTATAGGTCAATCGGAGAATTGGCAAAAAGAGGTTCATTCGCAATAGAGCCATCACTCCACCAACAGTCAGGAACAACACCATGATACTGAAAATTATCAGTCGATAGCGGAGTACTGCGAGTGTCTCTTCCAGGTTTTCACTGGAGACACTGATACTGAAAAAACCAAGAACCGGTTCATTTTCAGCATGGACATGGCAAGCAGTCGTCGAACATTTTGGTTCATTCAAAATAGGTAAAGAAACGGTAATATTGCCGTTTGCATGGTCTATATCACGCAGGGCGGTCTCTTCTGTAAAAAGATCAGTTTGTAAAAACTCGGCAATATGAGCATCGACTGTATCTGATTGAATATCAGACTTCCCCTGACCAGAGAACTGAACCTTGCCATTCTGATCATAAATTCTGATCAATTCAACAGTTGATCTTGTCCCAATACTTGTCACAATGTTCTGGATAGAGGGTCGATCATCTTCCAACATGGCAAAGCTGGTTGATTTGATCACCGTATCGGCACAATTATTTAAATTCCGCAGAGCCTCATCTGTCATGTCCGATTTAACAAAGGAATACAACAGAATGCAGACAAAAATAACGAATCCTGTGACCGCAATAGTGACCGGAATTATAGCTCTGGCGATCAGGTTATCAAACATACTCTTTTTCTCCAGGTTGTTGTGGTTTTGGTGATAGTAAAATAAAAAACCCTGACTGGCAAAGGATATCTTCACCGGTCAGGGTTTTTCACTTAACACTTACAGAAACTTATTGCCCTCACTTAGTCAGGCAATAACTGTTCCTCTATTCCTCCGCCTGAGATCTGAACTTGTAGAGGATCGGCAAGCGAGCCAGAATAAAACGATAGGTCGCTATATAAATAGCGAAAATTGTAATCGCAATAATGATCTCAAGATAGTGAGGGATCTCCTGATACAGCTGCCAGTTGAAAGCAATCAGGGCGGTATTCAAGCGATTTAAAAGAATACCAAAAACGGTCAGGAAGGCACCGATACGGCACAGACCAACTAGTTTGTGGCGAATCCCGTAAGACAAAATAGCCAGAGGGAGAATAACAAAGCCAAGCATTTCGAACCACCACCAAGCACCCCAGCCGGTAAAAAAGTATGCCCACTCATTATCATGAGCAACAGCAATAAATTTCATAATAATATAGGTACTCAACCCCATGGCGGCACCCTTAGCCAGAGCAATCGTGATCCAATCAAGATTATCAATAAAGCGCTTATCACAGCGCCACTTCATCGTATAGATGACGATAGTGCTGACACTGATCACCATACATAACCCGGCAGGAATCGATGAGATGAAGAAAAGAATCCACTGAAATGGTGCGGAATACCAGAGCGGATGGACCTTCCCCGGGGCGTACAAAAACAGTGCGCCCAAAGCTCCCTGGTGCAAAGTTGAAAGAATAACACCGGAAACAGTCAAGCCAATGGTTCCCTTGCGGATAAAATCGTAGCCACGTTGGAAACCAATCCACTCGAAAAAGGCGGTGGAAACTTCCATAACCTGAACCGAAAGGTAAGTGGCAACATGCCAGCCAACCAGAAACAGAACTGCGGCAGGGCCAAAGGAGTAGACCATTGGGTAAGACAGCCGCCACGGTTGGCCAAGGTCAACCAGCAGATAAACGACTGCAAAGAAATACCCAAGCAGACCATTCAAAAGAGCGAGGCGTTCAATCGGCTCAAAGTCATGTCGACCAAAGATCTCGACCGTCGTTCCAAGCATAAAGCCGGAAGCAGACAACGGAACCATACAGAACAGCCCGAATCCAAGAAACAGTCCCCAGGGATAATCATAAGAACCGTGGGTCACCGCTCCCAGACTGAAAACAAAACGGTACAGAATAACCGGAATTCCGATGGCAAAAATAATTGCAAATAACCAGTTAAGTTTATTACGCAGAGCTTGACCAATATATTGATCCAAGGTCAAACCAAGCAGTAGCTTTTCCATTATTGACCACTTTTGTCCATCATTCTTCAGTGATGCATCATGCGGCTTAATGCCGAAAGTTTCTAATTTTTTCATTGTTAGTGTCCCCCCTGCTCGTCGTGGCTGTGATCATCGCCATGACCGTGAGATTTTCCCTTGGTTGCAAGCAGATGGAAACCTGTAAACAGCGCCGGCCAGACAGTTAAGACGACAGGAACTATGGCGAGGAAATCTTTGACATTGTCAATAATCGGTTTTTTCGGCAGATGGACATCAAATCCAGCCTCTTCAAACGGAGCGTTGGAAATATAGAACCAACCCGTGCCACCAACTTCTTTTTCACCGTAAACATGGTCAACATATTTACCGGGGTTCTTTTTGATCCGCTCGTGAGCAATCTTCATCAGATCCTTCCGCTTACCAAAAGTCATCACCTGTTGTGGACAACTTTCAACACATGCTGGCGGCTTACCCTCTTTTAAGCGAGTGTCATAACAGAAGATACACTTTTTGATCACCGGATTCAGAACCGAATGGTAAGTGTAAGCGGGGATATGAAATGGACAAGCAATCATACAGTTCCGACAACCGACACAGACGTGCGAATCGTAGATAACTGCCCCTTCCGGAGTCTTTTTGTAAGCATTAACGAAGCATGAGGTTAAGCATGCAGGCTCATTACAATGGTTACACTGAATTTTTCGGTACAGTGGCTCCTCTGTGTCTTTTAGCTCATAGCGATTAACGATGGTATAAGCTTTGTCGGTGGTCCGACGTTTCTGACCATGATGAATCTCATCGAAAACCGAATAATCATCAAACGGTTTAGCCGGCTCAGGCAATTGTTGCTCTTTATTACAAGCAGCTTCACAGGTACGACAACCGACACAGCGGGTCAGGTCAACCAGCACGCCCATCCCGTCGGGGAAGCCCTCAAATGAACCTGCAGCAAATGCTTTTTTTGTGGGGGCCATCATTATGGCAGTCCCACCTGCAGCACTTGCGGCTAAAAATTTTCTACGTGTTATTTTACTCATAACGAAATCTCCTTGTTATATTCCCGCACAGCAATCATCAGTGACCAGATGAATGTGCTGATTCCTTCGGGGCAAACTCTCCAGAATGGTAGAACTTCTCGCCGGCTTCAGTTTTTGCGTGACAATCTTCACAGCCGGTCGGACCGTCAACTTCCTGGTGACAACCAACGCAGTTCAAATGATAAGCAGCTTTCAAGTTCGGCTGATCGTTATGATAGGAATAGCCTGGTTTTGGATTGTGCAAATTTTCCGGGGATACGGGGTCAGCAGAGTGACAGTCCTGACACGCAACTGAATCCATCTCCTCTTTGCCATCATGGCACTTAGCACAATAGTCGTTGGCCACTCCGGATCCAGTGGTGTGATGATGACATTCAGAACAGTTTTCCGTTGCATCTACGTGCATTGCGTGGTCAAAAACAACTGCTTCATACAGATTAGCCAGAGAATCTATTTCCACTTCATCTGGATAATCCATTGCATAACAACTCACAGCCAGGATAGCGGAAAGCAGTAAAACTCCCAATCCCGTCATAAGATGTTTACCGGCATTTACCATAGCCTCTACTCCTTAGTTCATAAATTCTGTTTGCAAAAAAAATTGGCAGAAGCAAACAGATCAATTAAAAAATGGTCCTACAACCTAAAACCTGACTAGTCCTCATCGCCACCATGAATATAGCGATAAAACATCGGGAAGAAGGTAAAGAACAGCAGACAAAGCAGATACTCAAGACCCTTGATGTAGGTGTAATAATCTACAACGGTGTAAATCTGCTCTACATGGCCAACATTCATAAAAAAATCAAACATTATAAATTCCTCTCAAAGAAAATTACTCAGTGCTTCTTTGCCGATGCTGCAACTCTTCCACCGGTGGTACTCCGCGCAGCTTCTTTGGTCATGCCAAACAGCGCCAGAACAGCAGGAACCAACTGGGCGATAATGATCAGGGCACAGAAGCCGACAAATAGAAGGACCAGAATGCCACTGTTATAGGTCTGGTTGGTGTTGACTGCCAGGGCAGGTGAAATTGTCATAAGCAGCAGAGCGAAAGTGGTTAGTAGCGTTTTTACACTGTGCATCGAAACCTCCTGATTTAATAGTTTAGATATCGTTCACTCGACGACAAACATATAGTGCTCAAATAAACAGCAGATATTTGGCTCTTTAATTGCCGTACTATACGGATTAATCTCTCACATTGAAACATTTTTCTTTTGTGTACTGTATACAAATTATCGAGGTTCATAAAATACAATTCCGGGAAAAGAAGTGCAGGTGTCATGCCAGAAATGTGATAATCTTCGACAAAAGCATAACTAGCTGATTATACAATCTTTACAGCTTAAAGATAACCGCTCTTATCGTGATTTACTGTATATTAAATCTATACAGATCAACATTTCCTGAGACCAGAAAAAAGGGTGAAAAAAATCATAAGGTATTGAGAAATATCAACATTACAAACGGATAAACATTGTATACAGTATACCGCTAACTGAATATTTTTTATATATACAATCAGGTTGGCCAAGGGGTGGGCGGTGCAGACAAAAAAGACCCCTTTCAGAAAGGGGTCTTTTTATAAAAAGTTCTTATTTCTACAATCTCAGGTCGAGGCGATACCTATCCCAGCGAAGTTAAACCATCAGCCGCTTCCTGCACAGGGGCTTTTCTGCTGAATAATTTCCGCCCGATCCCTTGTCGTACCTGGTAATTGTCAAAGGCACAGCTAACAGCCTGACGAATTTCATCCCAGCTCTCGTCAGCAATCGGTCTTAACGCATGGTAGAAGATCCCTTCCTTGCGGATTCTGCGCACCAACTCAAGTGGCATCTCATCAGAAACCAGGATAATCGACAGGTTCCGGTTACATTTTTTCAGTAACGGGACAAACTTTGCGATCTGCTGTTCATCAAAAACACCACCGAGAAGTACCACCTGAATTGACTTGTCAAGAATCCCTTCAAGAGAATTGACGACCGAGTCAGCTGTTGTAACCTGACACCCATCCTGCCGAAACAAGGTGGCCATCTGCTCACGTGCTGCCTGATCCTTATTTGCGATGAGAAGACCATTCATAATCTCACTCCATTTATCTACTGAATTGATTTATTGATTGGAACTCTTTTGCTCTACCCCATGCTTCTTCGAGAACAACCCTTTCAGGATTCCGACAAACAACAAACAAGCCGGAACCAACTGAAAAACTACGATCAGAGCAAAGAAACCGAGAAACAGAGTCAACAGCAGTGATCCGCCCTTTTCAGCGGGAACAGCAGCGGCAATAGCAGGGGAAACTACGGCTGTAGCAAAGATAAAAGTCATAATGGTGTTACGAATCATGTTTGTCATAAAATACTCCAATGCTTTATATTCCATCTATGTTCTACGATACTAAACTACATACAGAACTCGTGCCAATGCAGCTACGATCTTCAAGAATATCTATAAACTACTATTTTTAAACAAGTTATTTGAGCAGCCATAGTACCTATAGCCACTCCAATAACAGTCTACTGCATATATTTTCTATACAGCAAAATCAACCTCGGTGCACTTAAAAAAACCTAAATCAACACACAACTATGTGTTATTACACAGTTATTATCGCAACAACCGCTATTCATATAAAAAAGTGACTGCATATTTTTTTTATTTTCCCCATAACAAATACCAGGTGGGTGTTTATCTTACCTCTCCACGAAATGCTCTATCCATAATCCATGGAGCGTAGTTGCGACTTATCCCTTGACTGTTTCCTTTTCCCTTACTAATATTAGGCGTTTTGAAAGTTAGCTCATTTTTTACTTCAGCTGAGTCAGAAGGCAATCCACACCGCCATGGACGAAAACACAACCCATAAAATTCTGGTTATCGACGATGAAGCAGTGATTCGTGAAGGGCTCCGTCAAGCTCTGACGATGGAAGGTTATCAGGTCACCGCTGCCCAGAACGGCAAAGTCGGCATGGAAAAGCTACAAAAAGAGAGCTTCAGTGTCGTCATCAGTGATCTAAAAATGCCGATCATGGGCGGCATCGAAGTATTAAAGACAATTTCAGTCCTCCAACCCAATGTCCCCGTTATTATTATCACCGGCTTCGCAACAGTTGATTCGGCCGTTGATGCGATGAAAAATGGTGCTTTTGAGTACCTGACCAAACCTTTTCTACCAGATCAAATTATCGAAAAAGTACAGGCAGCAATAAAGAAAAGGGTGTTGAATCTTGAATCAGAAGTTATCACTGAGAGCATTCCTGACGAAACTGTCGCTGAATCCTTTATCGGTAAAAGTGAGGCAATGCAGAAGGTTTTTCAGCGAATTCTTCAGGTTGCCCCGACCAACAGCTCAGTCTTAATTACTGGAGAGAGTGGGACAGGAAAAGAACTTGTTGCCCGCGCTATTCACAATAACAGCCCACGAAAAGATGAGCCCTTTGTCGCAATTGACTGTAATTCTCTTCCGGAAAATTTGCTGGAAAGTGAATTATTCGGTCACGTTAAGGGGTCATTCACCGGAGCGACTCAATCCAAACCTGGTCTATTCAGTGTTGCCAGCGGTGGCAGTCTGTTTCTCGATGAAATTGCCAACTTGAGTATGGCAACTCAAGCAAAATTACTCCGGGTCCTTCAGCAACGTGAGGTCACCCCGATTGGTGGAACCAAGGCAACCCCAATCGATATCCGCTTGATTGCTGCAACTAACCGTAGCCTGGACAAGCTGGTAGAAGAGGGGAGCTTCCGTGATGACCTCTATTTCCGCTTGAATATCATCCCTATCGGTCTGCCACCATTGCGTGACCGGGCCGGTGATGTACCACTGTTAATTGGTTATTTCCTGAAAAAGTTTTCGGAAGATATCGGCAGGGAAATCAAAGGGCTCTCTGCTGATGCTCATCTGGCATTACACGATTATCCGTTCCCGGGCAATGTGCGTGAACTGGAAAATATTATTGAGAGAGCCGTGGTATTGACCCAGGGGGATATGATTCAGCGTGACAGCCTGGAGTTACCGAACTCTCACGACTTAACCGCAACGAACCAAGAAGAGATGGTTGCGCCGATCAATACAGAAGAGCTGAAAGAAGCAAAACGAAAACTACGTGAGCAGGCGGTAGAACCAGCAGAAAAAGCATTTGTCTATGCTGCACTGGAGAGGAATAACTGGAACGTCACCAAAGCAGCAGAAGAAACCGGGATGCTCAGACCTAACTTTCAGGCCCTGCTTAAAAAATTGGGGATTTCGGTCAAAGATCATACGTAATATAGCTTGCCACTAAGACTTCTCCTCCCGATCAACATCCGGCGACAATTCATCATCAACAGGAAAATAGATCGAAAACCGGGTTCCTTCACCTTCGCGACTTTTCACATCAACCCGACCTCCGTGATTTTGGATAATCCCATACGAAACGGAGAGTCCCAGTCCGAACCCTTTTTGTGATTTTGTCGAGAAGAATGGATCAAATACTTTATCCAGATTCTCTTGACTGATACCGGTACCAGTATCTTCGACAACAATTTCTATCTCTTTATCTTTATCAATCCACTGCGTACTGATGATCAGTGTCCCCCCATTCGGCATCGCCTGCCCCGCATTGATAAACATATTAAAAAATACCTGTTGAAGTTGATCCGCATCCACCTCAAGATCCGGTAAAGAGTCTCCACAGTGGCATTGAATGTCAACATCCTGCAAAATAATCTGCTGGGAAACAAGGGTCAGAGTATGTTCAATAATCCGATTAATAGAGTCCCGCTTCTTCTCGGGAAAAGACTCACGGGCAAATTCCAACAATCCCCGAACAATTTTGGCACACCTCCCGGTCTCTGAAACAATCAGATCAAGGTTATCCTTAACCTGCTGCGGCAAATCCGGTGTTTTTGATGAGAGCGATGCAAACATCAAAATCCCGGTCAAGGGGTTATTGATTTCATGGGCAACCCCCGCCACCAGTTCCCCCATCGAAGCAAGTTTGGCAGAACGGAGCAACTGACTTTGCATGTCTGACATTTCAGCGGTCCGTTGTTCAACCTTAAGTTCAAGGGTATTTCCCCAATCCTTCAGCTCAATCTGTGCCTGAGTCAAGTTGTCAGCCATATTATTGAATGAACGCCCCAACTCGCCAATCTCATCCTTGGACATGATGGTCACCCGTGCCGAGAGATCTCCCGCAGCAAGAGCCTGAGTTTTTTCCAGTAATCCCTGAATCGGGTCACAAATATACTTGCGGGTCAAAAAGTAGTGACACAGCGAGAGGATAACCAACATAATTGTGGTTGACGTTATAACATCAGCATGGTGGGTGTGAGCCAGATCTGCCATATCCCCCTGAGTCATCACCAGGTCCAGGACACCGATCTTCTTTTCCTCAGGTGAGTGAAAATGACAATCTGCAGTGTAGCAAGTTGGCTCATTATAAATTCCCCGGGTTATACTTAGATACTGGTTACCCGAATCATCAGAAAAAACCCGGCTCCGTTTTTCTATTGGTGCATCCACCAATGCTTTAGAATCACCGATATGACAGAAAGCACAGCTCTCATCCGTTTCGCTCAGAACCGTTCCAAGTTCATTTTTGTTCATTGAGAAATTAACCACCCCGGCTTTTCCCAGGATTCGAACCCTTTTAACCCGTGGTGTTTTACCGATTTCCTCTATCATCAACTGCAGTTGTTCGCGGTTATCCGCTAGCATCAAGTGGTGGGAGTCACGCAAAATCATCTCGGAAAGAACATCGGCTTCCTGCATCGATTTCTCAGAAAAAACTTTTTGGACCTTTTCTATATGTAAAAAAGCAGAAATAAACATGACAATAAGCAAAACAATACTTGAGACTGCCGTATATCTGATTGCCAACCGGATACGCATTTATAACTCCTCATCACAAACATCAAACAACGACTAACCATACTGGAGTGTTGCAGATTTTTGAACCTTTATTCGCAATATTCCAAAATGACCACTTCTTTATGGGTTCTTTTACATGGGAAAAACGGGAGAGCGTCCCGAATAGCGCTAGCTGAAGGGTAGCTATAAAGTAGTTATCTTGGGACATGGTCGCTGTTGCGTGTCCCCGGATAACGGGTTAACCAGCAACAAGGTC